>JAFTIP010000007.1 GCA_017456845.1 Ruminococcus sp. | reverse complement strand
CCTGTATCAACGAGCTTCTGCTTGCCAGTGAAGAAAGGATGGCACTTGGAACAGATTTCAACACGCTGGTTGGGCTTTGTAGAACCTGTCTCGATAACATTACCACATGCACATGTGATAGTAGTCTGCTGATAGTTAGGATGGATATTCTCCTTCATTCGAATTCACCTCTTTCATGAAACTCAGTTGCAATAGGCTTATTGTACTACAAAAAAACAGAAATTGCAAGCATTTTTTGAATTAATTATAATCTTTTTTATCTTATTGAAATATGAGCGGCATATTCCTCTAAAGACATATCATATCGACGGATGTTCTGAGCCGATTCCTTACCTACAAATCTATAAAGATTCGGGTTAAAGCTTATACCTGTATCAGCTTCCTTAGCTTCGGGATATCTTAAAATAAAGCCGTAATTTACGCTGTATTTAACAAGCCATTTGTAGGAATCGCTGCCTACGGGGGCATCAAACTCCAATAAAAGTCCTGTCTGGCACTCACTGCAGCCTGCAGGAGGACAAAGCTTTTTAGCCTCTGCCTCTGCTTTTATCTGCGAATACTTTCCGCTTTTCTTAAGCTTTTCGTAAGTAGACTGATGAAGCTTAGCCTGCTCATCATATGAAACGTATCCCGTCTTAAGGGTAAGCGTTACTTTATCTGCTTTTGCAGCATTAATCATTTCATTAAGGCAATCTGCAGAAAGAGCGTTAACCTCTACCCCGTTTACCGATGTAAGAATGGGCACGTAGGTGCTTTCCAGAGGTTCGGCTTCATTAACGATTCTCAAAAGCTCCTCTTCGTGCAGAACCGCTTCGTCAGTTGTTGAAACAGGCTTTACCGGCTCTATGTACATATCCTTAAGAATCATTCTGTAAGAAACGTAAGCACCGCCTAAGAGCACGGCGATAATAAAAACAGGAAGCAGAAAAAGCATTACGGTTTTAAGCACAACGTTTTCGTTTTTTCGTCTGCCCCGATATGAATATGTGTTGGTAATATCGTAGCGTTTATATGGCATTAAACTCTCCTATCAGTTAATAACCTTTGTTTCAATTTCCTCCACGGCTCTTGCAATGAAATCCTCAACGCTCATTGCACCAAGGTCACCCTGTTTTCTTGAACGAACTGAAACAGTATTACCCTCAATATCCTTATCACCGATAATAAGCATATAAGGAACCTTTTCAAGCTGAGCTTCGCGGATTTTATAGCCGATTTTTTCGCTTCTGTCGTCTACCTCTACGCGCATACCCTTAGCCTCAAGTGCCTTCTTAACGTCATAAACGTAGTCAAGATGTCTGTCAGCAATGGGAAGAAGCTTAACCTGAATAGGTGCAAGCCACATTGGGAATGCACCTGCGTACTTTTCGATAAGAAGTGCAAGTGTACGCTCGTAGCAACCGATTGAAGTTCTGTGGATAATGTAGGGGTTCTTCTTTGAGCCGTCCTTATCAACGTATACCATACCGAACTGCTCAGCAAGAAGCTGGTCCACCTGAATTGTAATGAGAGTATCCTCTTTGCCCCATACGTTCTTAATCTGGATATCAAGCTTAGGGCCGTAGAATGCTGCTTCACCGATACCGATTTTGTAGTTAAGACCGAGGTTGTCGAGGATTTTACCCATAATACCCTGAGCTTCATCCCACTGTTCGGGAGTACCAATGTACTTTTCGTTATCAGCAGGATCCCACTGAGAGAAACGGAAAGAAACGTCCTCATAAAGGCCGAGAGTTTTGAGCATATACACAGCAAGCTCAAGGCAACCCTTGAACTCATCCTCTAACTGCTCAGGAGTACACATAAGATGACCCTCGGAAATAGTAAACTGACGAACACGGATTAGACCGTGCATCTCACCGCTGGCTTCGTTTCTGAAGAGTGTGGAGGTTTCATTGTATCTTAAGGGCAGGTCTCTGTAAGAACGACCGCGGTTAAGGTAAGCCTGATACTGGAAGGGACAAGTCATAGGACGAAGTGCGAAAACTTCCTTATCCTTTTCCTCATCGCCTAAAACAAACATACCGTCTTTATAATGGTCCCAGTGACCGCTGATTTTGTAAAGGTCAGACTTTGCCATATAGGGAGTTTTTGTTAAGAGCCAGCCTCTCTTCTGCTCTTCATCCTCAACAAAACGCTGAAGAAGCTGGATGATTCTTGCACCCTTAGGAAGAAGAATTGGAAGGCCCTGACCGATAACTTCACTTGTTGTGAAAAGCTCGAGCTCACGGCCAAGCTTATTATGGTCGCGAAGGCGAGCCTGCTCTACCATCTGGAGATACTCTTCAAGCTGAGAAGCCTTAGGGAAAGCAATACCGTAAACACGGCACATCTGAGCGTTTTCTGCGTTACCTCTCCAGTAAGCACCTGTGCAGTTTGTAAGCTCGATAGCCTTTAGAGCTGCAACAGACATAAGGTGAGGACCTGCACAAAGGTCAGTAAAGTCGCCCTGCTTGTAGAACGTAAGCTTATCGCCCTTTTCGATATGCTCTTTTGCAAGCTCTACTTTATAGTCTTCGCCCATTTCTGTGAGCATCTTAACAGCGGCCTCAGCATCAAGCTCGTAACGCTCAAGCTCAATACCCTCTTTAACTATCTTCTTCATTTCAGCCTTAATCTTCTCTAAATCCTCAGGAGAAAAAGCTTTATCAACCTCAAAATCGTAGAAGAAACCGTTTTCGATAGAAGGTCCAACACCTAATTTTGCATTGGGATATAGACGCTTAACAGCCTGAGCAAGCACATGGGAGCATGTGTGCCAGAAAGCAGCCTTGCCCTCTTCATCATCAAATGTAAGAAGCTCAAGTTTAGCGTCAGTATTTAAAGGTGTGCGAAGGTCACACACAACTCCGTCAATTTTGCAAGCACAACATGCTTTGTAAAGACCTGCACCAAGGCCTTTGGCGATTTCAGCGGCAGTTGTACCCTCTGCGTACTCATTAATTACGCCGCCTTTAAGTTCAACTTTAATCATCTTAATCATCCTTTCAATAAAATAAAAAACCGCCCGATAATTCCCATAAGGAATAATCGGGACGGTGTAAAATACAACGTGGTTCCACCCAACTTCGGCAGTTGATTTACTGCCCTCTAAAAGCTGTAACGGAGCTTAGCCGCCGTGCCATTTCCTGCACAGACTCAGGGGTGGTAACCGAAATTCTTACTCAATCTGCCATTTCAGCTAAGAGGCAAACTCTCTTGTGAGCAGTTTATAAGGGTGTTGTCCCCATCAACGATTTTCTTAAGTTATTATATCACGCTAAAATTAAAAGTCAACAGCTTTTAAATTAATCCTGCCAATAATTTTTGGATATAGGTTGCGTCTCTGACGTTAATTTTACCGTCAAAGTTAACTTCTGCCCTCAAGGCTTCAAGCTCATTCATAGTAACGATACTTGCAACGTGCTTCTGAATATAGGTTGCATCTCGTATATTAACCTTGCCGTCCAAGTTAGCATCACCGCATTGCTGAACGTTTATACCATTTTCACTACAAAACTCAAATGCAAAAGAAGCCTTGTTGCAAGAAACCGTAAGTTTTTCTGCCCCCTGAAAGGCACTTGGTGCAATAGTTTTTACCGTATCGCTTACAGAAAGGTCAGTAAGAGACGTACAGTTAAGAAACGCACTATCGCCAATTTCTGTAGTTTTCTGAGAAATAGTTGCGTAAGCAAGACTTGTACAATTAGCAAAAATACCTCTCGGAATATCCAAATCGCATAGGAGCTTTGCATTTTCAAGAGAATTACAACCAAAGAATACGCTTTCACCCATAAGCTGCACACTTGCAGGCACAGTTATGGTTTTTAGAGCTTTGCAGCGGGCAAATGCTTCTTTATCTATCATAATAAGGCTCTCAGGTAAGCTTACCTCTGCAAGCTTTGTGCAATTCATAAAAGCACGTTCACCAATTGAAGCAACCCCATCAGGCACGTTAACCTCTGTAATATGGGTGTTGGAATAAAAAGCACCGCCTGTAATATGTTTAACGCTGTCAGGAACAGTTACTGAGGAATCCGAGCCCTTATAACCAACCAAACACCCATCGCCCAACACAACGAACTCATCTTCACTGTCAGCAACAAACTTTGTGCCGCTAAAAGCAAGGGAGCCAATATAAGAAAGGTTACTGCTTACGTTAACAGTTGATAAGTTATTACATCTGTAAAAAGCTCCCTCGCCGATTACGCTTAACGAGTCATAAGTTATTAAAGACTCGATGACTGTGTTCTCGGCAAAAGCATAAGGAGCAATCATTGTTATGTTTTCGGGTATTTCTAAAGCTGAAGCTGTGGTTCCGCCCAAAACAACCGAACCCAAAGTTGCAAGCTCTGAAGCCGCATTATCGAAATAAGGAGTACCGTAAAAAGCATAAGCACCCACATAATCTACCGATTCGCCGCCGTTAACTTCTTTTAAAGAAGTACAGCCATAGAAAGCTTCGTTTCCCACTGCAGTTACTCCGTCATGAAGATTAAGCTTATTGATGCGGACATTTTCCTTAAATGCACCGTCAGCAATATAATAAACATCATCGGGAATAGTGACGGTAGTAGTAAGGCCTGTAAAAGACAGGAGCACGCCATCCTCAACCACAAAGTCGCCTGCTGCCACAGAAGACATTACATACACAGGACAAAGTGCTAAAATAAAGACTAAAACAAATACTAAAAACTTCTTCACAGTAATCACCAAAGAAAAAGAGGCGGAAAACCGCCTCTTTAAATTATTTCTTATCTTTATCTCCGCCCTGAATACTGATAATGAGACGGTCTATCTCATCAAGGCGGGCCTCATAATTATCTTTAGCTTTTTCAAGCTGCTCAGGGGTTTCTGAGCCAGTATTGCTTATAATCAAGTCAGCATCATCAGCAGAAGATGATGAGTAGCTGGTGTTGTCAGTCACTTCGTTAATCCCCACAACGTATTCATCACGGACAGCAAACTGGTGGTTTGTTTTTTCACCGGTAGTCGGATACTTGGTTTTATCTACAGGTATATTTTTTGTAGTATTAACAGCAATATTATCGCTTTCAATATACATGTTATTTGTCTCCTCTGTGTCTTCAAAATAACTGCCGTAATCACGCACAGGAACTTCTTTTTTAACCTCTTCAGTAACAGGTACAACCTCTTGGGGCTCTACGATTTCAGATTCAACACTTGAAATATCATCAAAATATTTCTTAGTGGATTGATTAATTTCCTCCTCAATTGCCTCAGATTCAGCAACCTCAGCTTCTATGCTTTCTGATACAACAGTTGTTTGATCTTCTGTTTCCTCTTCTTCAGCAAGCTCGTCGGTTTCGGGTTGGGGAACATACTGCTCGTCTTTGGTTTTAGCCATAAAGCTAAGCTCTGCTACAAAAGCGAGAACATAAACACCTAAGAAACCACAGGTAACAGCATCGAGATAATCAAACATTCCTGAACCTTCGGTATTCATAACGCTGCCAATTACTGAAACCGAATACACAAGAGCGGCTACCGCAGCAGGAGCACCCCAGTAAATAGTAGCTTTAACAGGATTTTTTCCGTTAATAAGAGAAACAACCATCATTGCATACATAAAGAATATTGCAAGGAATACGTACATTACAAGGTCCATAGTCTCTGCCATAGCAACAGGCTCCGCCGTATGGCTCATAAACCTTGATAAAAGATGAGCTGCACACCACAAAGGAACCGCAAGATACAAAAGCGACATATTGGTTTTTGTGTTGGAGGCTGTGCAATGGTTAATACCAACAAGCAGAAGTGCAATTGCCGCAAAAGCAGATACAACAACCAAAACAACATCCATAGCACCCAAGGGGCTGCCCCTGAAGCTTTCTGCTACTGTTGCGGCAGTATTACCGGCAAGTGAAAAAGCTGCAATTACCGCAGACACACCGGCAACGTAATTATGCCTTAAGATATGAACAGGCGAAGTTTTTCTGTCAAAAATTGAGAGCAAGAAAAACAACGCAAAAAGTACAACGATAGCAATAAGAATAATCTTAGAAATACCGTTTGCATCCATGCCGAAAAAGCTTTGGGCACCGGTGGGGTTTAAAGCTGTAAAAAGCTCAACGCCAACTGTAAGAATGAGTACAGGGATTAAAATAATCCAATTTATTATAGCTTTCATTTAAGGCTCCTTTTCTGTAATAAAAATAAACAGAGTTAAATAAATATTCTTTAGAGCAATTCTTTTACAGCTACTATTGTAGACCAAACCTTGTGCCTTGTCAAGGTGAAAGAGTTGTAAGAAAATAAATTTAAAGTAAAGAATTGGTGAATTATGTGAGGAAAGCGTTAACATATTGCATTATACTGCTTATTGTTTTATCACTATGCCCTATTTTGGCTTTATTAATAAATGGTGAGGGTAATATCAATGCAAACAATGCCGAAGAAAAAACAACTGCAGTAAGCATATCGGAAAGAAACGTTAATTCTGATGATGTGATTTCCCTCGCCTTAAGTCTTATTGAAAAGGATTTTTGTGACGAAGGAATAAAGTCTGCATTGCTGATAGCAGATAATAATTTAAAATTCTGCCAAAAGAGCGAAAAGCAGATAAATCATATAGTATCTGATGAAATTGACAAAGACTTATACGCTAAGGCTCGCAAGTTGTATGAGTCGCTGGATGTTGAGATAAGTTACCAAGATGAACTCGTTTACATTCCCACGGCATCGCTCTCAAAAGGTTACACCAAAACCAGTGAGGAATATCCTTATATTAAGGCTGTAGCTTCGCCTTGGGACTGTTTACATAAAGATTTTGTGTTTAACAAAGATTATCCTGAAGGAATCAGCATGAAAGGAATTGATTATCTTTGCAAAAACGGGATGAGCTGTACAGAAGCCTTAACGTGGTATTTACCCTATTTTGAGATAAAGTAAAAGCTCCTCTAAGAAAGAAGAGCTTAATATTTCAGACTTACATTCTGCGGTGTCGCTTTACACGACGCTGCTTTTTCTTTTGGCGTACATTGCTTAAAAGAGCAAAATAAACCACCAGAAGAATAACCGCCACAATCAGCGCAACCCAGAACTGCCAAGAAAGAAGTATATTCTTTAAAATGTGCATCGTATACGCTACGTCGCTTTTTGCAACATCCTCAGTTGCAATAAGGTTAACGTTCTGCACAAGCTCATTCTGATAATAAACGGAAGCTGTACCGATTACGTCGCCCTTTTTGACAGGAGCATCATAAGTGAGAGGTGCGTTGGGGTTAATTTCTACGTCTTCGGTTTTATAGTTTTTGGGAAGAATGCTGTTAACATTTTTATCGGGATAAAGATGAATAGACTCATCACCTGCAGAGAAGTTAATATCAACTTCGCACACAGGGGTATCTACACTTACAAGACGTGTAAATTCAAGCTCAAGAAGAGCCCACCGCATTAAGCTACGGGCATCTTTCATAGCTCCGTTAATACCCGAATCGTCATAAGGAGCACCCATACAAATACACATATAAGCGTAACCATCGGCAACAGCGGTTGTAGCAATACATCTTCCTGCTTCATCCGTAGTACCTGTTTTAATTCCCTTCGCATAGGTGTAGTAATACTCACCGCCGCGGTTTTCGTCAATAAGGTAGTTGGTGGTTACCAAGGGATAATCGTCGCCCTCGCAATAATATGTAGCGGTATCGGTAATTTCCGAGAAATAAGGAAGAGTTAAAGCATAGGATGCCATTGTATAAATGTCATAAGCTGTTGAGTAGTGGTTAGGGTCGTGAAGACCGTGCGGATTAACAAAATTAGTATCCTCTAAGTTAAGCTCTTTTGCCTTATCATTCATAGCTTTAACGAAAAGGTCGATATCTCCGCCGCCGATATAATCGGCAAGTACTAAAGCGGCGTCGTTACCTGAGGAAACCATAAGACAATATAAAAGGTCTATAGCCTTAACTTTTTCTCCTATTTTATAGTCAAGACCCGACATTGAACTGCCGGTACCGCTTAACAAATCAATAACTTCCTGTTTGATTTCAACCTTTGTATTCTCAACATCTTCAATATTTTCAACTGCTACAATATAGGTCATAATCTTGGTTAAGGAAGCAGGAAAACGCCTTTCGTGGCTGTTTTTCTCAAAAACAGGAACTCCTGTATCCATATTAACAAGAAGTATGGTATCAGAGTAAAGCTTTGCTTCGGCTTCATCCCAAGCAAAATAGTCGTAGCTTACGGCAGATGCACTAATGGTACAAGCAAAAAGTAAAATAAATATACAAATATAGGAAAATATACGAATTATTCTTTTTTTCATAGAAAAATTGCCTCTCTTGTGATATTATATAGATTATACAATATTGCGACATTGTTTTCAATGTTTAATTTTAAATTTGAAAGGGATTTTAACTTTGATATACATTACAGGAGACACCCACGGAGATATTAAGCGTTTCAAAACACGAGCCGCCAAAAAACTCAGCAAAGATGATACCCTCATCATCTGCGGTGATTTTGGTTTTTTGTGGGACGAGTCTGACGAGGAAAATAAAAAGCTTGAATTTCTCAACTCTCAGAAATACCAGATACTGTTTGTTGACGGAACACACGAAAATTTTAAAAGAATTGAAAGCCAACCTGTGGTAGATTTATATTCAGGCAAGGCACACAAAATATCCAGAAACATTTACCACCTGATGCGTGGCGAAATTTATAATATTGACGGCAAATTTCTATTTGCTTTTGGCGGCGGTGTAAGCCCTGATTTAGAGCAGTTATTAGACCGAGGCACATGGAGCGAGCGAGAAATGCCCACAGAAGATGAGATGCGTTACGCCGTGGAAAACCTTAAAAAGTTCAACTGCGAGGTTGACTACATAATTACCCACGAAGCTAACGCCACCCACAAGCACAAAATATGGAGAAACTGCAAGACAAATCCTGTTAACCTGTTTTTAGAACAGCTTTGTGCTGAGGTGAGATTTAAAAAATGGTTTTTTGGTAATTTACACGCAGATTTTGCTTTAAGCGACAGCATCTTCTCGGTTTTTGAGGAAATTGTACCTATTGACGAAGTAAGAAAAAGCAGAACATTTTAAATAAAATTAAGGGTCGATGACATAAAAATCATCGACCCTTGTTTTATGTGTTTTGTTTTACTTCTCTTAAACCGCTGTTAACGAAAAGTTTCCTCTACATTAATCTATCCGTAGGCGAATTGCCCTGCCATGACTGACAGCTTAGTTCATTTGTGTGCCTGTGGTTTTAAAGAGGCGTTTTATACTGCCTCTGAGTCCTTTAAGCTGTGCGTCTGATAAATCGGGAGAAAACCCCAGAATATCCATTGCCGCCTGTGAACTTTCTGTAAGAGACGAAAAATCTGTAAGGTCGGCAATAACAAGCTGTGGAAGGCCATGCTGACGGCTGCCGAAAAAGTCACCGGGCCCGCGAAGCTTTAAATCCTCATCGGCAATTACAAAGCCGTTATCGGTGGTGCACATTACGGAAAGACGTTTTTGGCTCTCCTCGGATTTATTATCAGAAACAAGAATGCAATAAGAGCTATACTCTCCCCTGCCTACCCTACCTCTCAGCTGATGAAGCTGAGAAAGGCCGAAACGCTCGGCGTTTTCAATCATCATAACCGAGGCGTTGGGAACGTCAACTCCAACTTCAATTACAGTTGTAGCCACTAAGAGCTTAAGCTCGCCCTGAGCAAACTGCCGCATGGTTTTTTCTTTATCAATCGACTTCATTTTGCCGTGGATGATACCAACGGGCAAGTCTGAAAATTCGCCTAACATTAACTCAGCGGCATATTCCTCGGCAGAAGCTACGGGAAGCTCACCTTCTTCTACCAACGGGCAAACGATATACGCTTGTCTGCCTGCGGCAATCTCACCGCGGATGAAGTTAAATGCACGGTTTCGCTTAGAACTATCAATAAGCATTGTGCGGATTTTCTGCCTGCCTTTGGGAAGCTCGTCAATTATTGATACATCCAAATCCCCATAAAGCACAAGACCCATAGTTCTTGGAATAGGTGTTGCACTCATAACCAATAAGTGCACGCCCTTGCCTTTTGACAAAAGCTTGGTACGCTGAGCAACACCAAAGCGGTGCTGTTCGTCAGTAACAGCTAAAGCAAGGTTATGAAAAACGGTTTTATCTGTAATAAGGGCGTGGGTGCCAACTATAATCTGAGCTGTGCCGTCGGCAATGTGTTTTCGGGCATTCTTCTTTTGTGACTCTTTCATAGAACCTGTAAGCAGAATAACGTTAATATCTGTTCCATCAAAGAAACGTGAAAGTGTGTTATAATGCTGTTCGGCTAAAATTTCAGTGGGAGCCATAAACGCCGCCTGATACCCGCATTTAGCCACAGAATAGCACACAGCGGCGGCAACGGCAGTTTTACCTGAGCCTACATCGCCCTGAATAAGACGGTTCATTGGATATTTGCCCTTAGTTAAATCAGTCATACAATCATTGACTGCTTTAATCTGAGCATTGGTAAGAGTAAAGGGTAGTTTTGCAAAAAACTCCTCGCTTAAATCTTTACCTATATGTATAGGTGCAACTGTTGATTTATTGCTCTTGATTAAACGCAAGCCAAGGTTAAGGGTTAAAAGCTCCTCAAAAATATGGCGGTAACGTGCACGCTCCATATCTTCCTTACACTTTGGAAAATGAATGTCAGCAATAGCTTTTCTGAGGTCGCAGAGGTTGTACTTTAGGCGAATAAATTCAGGTATGGGGTCGTTGATTTTTTCGGGCAGAAGCTTCAAGGCTTCTTTTACGAATCTTTGAAGCTGTTTGTTGGAAAGCCCCGCTGTAAGGTTATATACAGGATGAAGCCCTAAACCCGAACCGACAGGAGAAAAAGTTGGCGAAATCATTTTAAGCCCCGTAAAGGTTCTTTCGATCTTGCCGTGAAAATAGTATTCTTCGTCCTCTTTTATCATTGACGAAACGTACTTGTTATTAAAATATACGAGATTTACAGAGCCTGAATCGTCACCAATCATAGCTTTTGATATAATCATTCCGCCTTTGACCTTTGCGGTTTCGAAGGGATTAAGAAGACGAGCCTTGATTAATACTGTTCCCTCTAAAAAAGGAGTAATGGGCTGAGGATTGCTCCAATCCTCATAAGAACGAGGATAGTAGCCTATGAGCTGACCTACGGAATAAATATCTAATTTATGCAGAAGCTGTGCGGTTTTGTCACCCACACCTTTAACCTTTTCCACAGGAATTTCAAAAAGAGAAGCCATTAGCCACCACCTCCGAATAAAAAATAAAAGGCAGGTTAAAATTAACCTGCCTTTATTATATAACTTTTACTGCTCTTTTTCAATACCGAGGATGTAGTAGTAAACAGGCTGACCGCCTTCTACGAGGTTGATATCAACATCTTTACCGAACTTTGCCTCTAACTCAGCAACTGCTTCGTTAGCCTCATCCTCAGAGATGCCCTCGCCGTAAATAAGAGTTACGAATGTAGCACTCTTATCAATCATATTCTTAGCAAGCTTCATAAGAGCCTTGTTGGGGGTCTTGTCGCTTACTGTGAGCTTGCCGTTATCGAGAGCAATGATATCGCCCTCTTTAATCTTCTTCATACCAAACTCAGAGTCACGTGCTGCAAAAGTAACCTGACCTGTGCTAACAGTTGAGAAAGCATCCTGCATTGCACCTTTGTTGATGATAGCGTCAGAATCGGGGTCGAAAGCAAGCATTGCTGTAATACCCTGAGGAATTGTCTTTGTGGGAAGGATTACTACCTCTCTGTCCTCAACGATTTTTGCAGTCTGCTCAGCGGCCATAATGATGTTCTTGTTATTAGGAAGAACGAAAACTGTCTTAGCAGGAGTTGCCATAACTGCAGCGTAAATATCATCTGTGCTGGGGTTCATAGACTGACCGCCTGAAACAACATTGTTACAACCAAGGTCTGTGAAAAGAGCCTCCAAGCCGTCGCCTGCTGCAACTGCTACAAAGCCCATTTCTTCTGTAGGCTCCTGAGGCTTTAACTTCTTCTTAGCCTTTTTCTTGTTGTTTTCAGCCTTAGCATTTTCGTGCTGCTGTTTCATATTCTCAACCTTAACGGTAAGAAGCTGGCCGTAGCCTAAGCCCTTCTGAAGAGCGTTACCGGGGTCTTCTGTATGAACGTGAACCTTAATAATTTCCTCGTCGTCAACTACAACTACGCAGTCGCCGATAGTTTCAAGGTATGCACGTAAATCTTCAACAGGAGTTGCAACCTCAGCATCTCTGCCTACGATAAACTCTGTGCAATAAGTAAAGTTGATAACTTCGTCAAACTCTGCAGCGGCACTGCGGAATGCATCCTCAGACTCAGTAGACTCGTTAATTTCCTTGCCGGTGTTCTCAATCATAACGCCGTCGCGGATAACGGAAAGCATACCTTCGAAGATAACGAGTAAGCCCTTACCGCCGGCATCAACGACACCTACCTTCTTAAGAACGGGAAGAAGCTCGGGAGTTCTGTTAAGAGATTCCTCGGCTGCCTCAACTATAGCCTCAAAAACTTCTGCAGGGTCATTAGTCTTCTTAACAACCTTTGCACTTTCCTCGAAAGCTTCACGAGCAACTGTAAGAATTGTACCCTCAGTAGGCTTCATAACTGCCTTGTAAGCGGCATCAACGCCAAGACCCAGAGCCTTAGCTAAGTCCTTGCCTGTTGCCTCGCTCTTACCTTCAAGACCCTTTGCAAAGCCACGGAAAAGAAGAGAAAGGATAACGCCTGAGTTTCCTCTTGCACCTCTGAGCATTGCAGAAGCAGTAGCTTTAGCAACCTCGCCTGCGTTATTTGTGTCAAGAGCCTCCAAAGCCTTAACTGCAGCGGAGATTGTCATTGACATATTTGTACCTGTGTCGCCATCGGGAACAGGGAAAATGTTAAGGTCGTTAATTCTGTCACACTGTGAGCAAATGTTGTTTGCACCTGAAATAATAGCCTGCTTTAAAATTGCACCGTTTACCATAATTTCGCACATCCTTTTTATTTCTGCGCAGAATCGCACAGTTTAATTCTTCTACATTATAAACTTAAACTTAAGTCGAATCAAGTTGTTAAAAGAAAAATTGGTTGTTTGCATAATTTAACCAAAAACGTTACACAACATTTAGCAATATGCACAACACTAAATCACAGATATTCTTTCAATGCTATTGCAATTTCCTCTTGTATTATCAATATCGAATAAAACAGCATCAAGCTTATAAGGAGTTTGGGCTACTTCAAATCTAACAGGAAGCTTACCCTTGAGCTTTTCTATAATAATCTCGCTTTTTATGCCAAGAACCGAATTAACCGGGCCTGTCATACCTACGTCGGTAATAAAACCCGTGCCGTTAGGTAAAATCTGCTCATCAGCAGTCTGAACGTGGGTATGAGTTCCGAATATTGCAGAAACCCTGCCGTCAAGGTAATGTGCCAAAGCCCCCTTCTCCCCTGTTGCCTCTGCATGAAAATCAACAATGGTAATTTTAGTATCTACATTCTTGAGCACCTTATCCATTGTTTCAAAGGGACAAGCAAGGTTCTCGCCCATATACACGTTACCCATAAGGTTAACTACCGTAATCTGTGCTCTGCCTAAATCAAGCACGCATTTACCAACGCCGGGAGTTGTAGACTCGGGAAAATTTACAGGGCGGATTATAAACGGACTTTCTTCGAGATAAGAGTAAATCTCTTTTCTGCGGAAGCTATGGTTGCCCAGTGTAATAACGTCTACTCCGGAGGCAAACAAGCTATCGGCAGAAGTAGGCAGTACTCCGTTGCCGTCAGCTGAATTTTCGCCGTTGCAGATTACAGCATCAACGTTATAATATTTTTTAAGGCTTGGGAGCTTTTCGCGGACAAAAGCACAGCCCTTACTGCCCACAACGTCTCCTATACATAGAATTCTCATTCAATCGCCTCCAATACTATAAGTATTATTATAGCATATCTATTCTTGATTTACAACGAGATTTTCTTTTTGTGCTATGTCTTCTGTACAGGTAAGCCTTGAATTCAGGGAATATACGTTATTTGTTTTAACAAACCGAGATTCATCGACAATTGTAAAAGCATCTTTAAGATTAAACAGCTTATATAAGCTCAGCTTTGTATCCAGTAATTTTTTCGCCTCCTTTTCGGTCAGATGTTTTTCGGTATGTTCATAAGAGTACAGCCTTTGCGTATAAATGCTAAAAGGTATGGGAGTGTCATAAAGATATACCTGCTTTGCCTCTATATATGAAGTAAAGGGAGATTTCTGGGGCGTAAAACTAATGGGAATTTTAAACCAGAATATATGAGCCTCTGACCTTTTTGAGCTCTCTGAGGGCTTTTGGTAACAAACTGCTTCGTCAACAGTTGCGGTAAAACTATAATTAGTGCTTGCCAAAACCTTTGCCTGTGCGTCAACAAAGTGAAGCTCTCCCAAAGCGTTTTCATACATTCCGCTTACTAAAAGCTGACCCTTAGACACCGCTGAGCCGGCTTTAACTTCGGCTGTACCGCGGCTTATATTAGTGCTAAGAATAACACCGTCGCGTAAGGCAATAATATTACAGTAGTCTGTACCATATTCTTTTTGAGGGACCACTGCTTTTTCTTTTATTTCGATTTCCGCATGAGTTCCTATAAGATTTATAGACATCCAGCCGATTTGCTCATATTCAAGAAGTATTTCACGCTCGATTTTATGAAGATCCAGTCCTCCTTTGAACTTCCCCACGGAAAGCCCCGAAGACTCTAAAGAGCTGAGGAGCTGAGTTTCGCTTAAGGTTTTTACACCATTGAATTCCACCGACCACACAAAATTCTGCATAACAAGCGACAATATTAAAAACAAAATTACGCCTGCGGCTATTCCCCATCTGTTTCGGTACTTATAAGTAATAAACGGCAATCCGTGTCGGCTGATAATTTTAAGCCTTACACCGCACCGCCTTGCCACACCGCGTACTACGCGGTAATCGGCAATTATCATAGAAGCGGTAAGATTTCCCTGTTTTGGTTCTGCATCGAAAATACCAATGCCGTTTTTAAGGGCGAGGTTTATAAAACGCTCAGGAAAACGACCGATAATTTTAAAGGTAACGTATCCTCTGAAAAAACGTATAAGTCGTAAAAGCAAGGTATCACCTTAATCTGAAAAACTGACATTAATTATTGAGCCTTGGATTGTAAGAGCTGTGGGAGAAATACATTTAAGAGTCAGGTTTCTGCCCTGAAAGGATATTATAAAGTTTTCAACTGCCACCCTGATACATTCGGTGGAATATTCAAGTACTCCTTTACTGCCCTCAAGCATTGCGGTATTATTACCGTCAAGCTCTATGTGGCACTTTTTGCTCAGAAAATCCATTGGCGAAAATCTGAAGCTTTCTTTACCTTTATCTCTGGTTTTTTCCTTTGGCATAAAGCAACCTCCTTAGATTTTATTAATTTTTAT
>JAFTIP010000055.1 GCA_017456845.1 Ruminococcus sp. | reverse complement strand
TGCAGTTGCCGCAACAAACGCTGAGCGTGACGGTGTTGATATGCGTATGTACACAATCATCTACGATTGTATCGAAGAGATTGAGTCTGCTATGAAGGGTATGCTTGCTCCTAAAACCAGAGAAGTTATCCTTGGTACTGCCGAGTGCCGTAACGTTATTAAGATTAAATCCGTCGGCACAATTGCAGGTTGCTACGTTAAGAACGGTAAGCTTGCAAGAAATGCAAAAATCAGAGTTGTTCGTGACGGTATTATTATTGCTGAGGACGAAGTTTCTTCACTCCAGAGATTCAAGGACGCAGTTAAGGAAGTTGCCGAAGGCTACGAGTGCGGTCTTGGTCTTGAGAGATTCAACGATATTAAAGAAGGCGATATCTTCGAGGCATTCATCATTGAGGAATACCGCGAAGACTAAGCCGGAGGTAAATTATTTATGGCAAGTCATAAAATTTCAAGAACTACAGAGGATATCAAGCGAGAGCTTACTGCTATCTTAAGGGATGTTAAAGACCCCAGAGTTCAGGGCTCCTTCGTTTCTATCATCCGAGTTGAGGTTACAAACGATTTAAGCTATTGCACAGTTTATATCAGTGCCCTTGAGGGTATGGCAAAGGCTTCTGAAGCCGTTAAAGGCCTTAAGTCTGCCGCTGGCTTTATCCGCCGCGAGTTAGGCCTTCGCCTTTCTATCCGCCATGTGCCTACACTTATCTTCAAGGCTACCGACTCCATTGAGTACAGTGCAAATATTTCTAAAATTCTCCACGACCTTGACATAAAAAGAGAGGATACAGATAACGATGAATAATCTTAAATCTGTTGCCGAAAAGCTTATGGCTATGGATAAGGTGGAAATCCTTACCCACCGCTACCCCGATGGCGACACCTTAGGCTCCGCCTATGCCTTGTGCTCTGCTTTACAGCAATTAGGCAAAAAGGCAAAGGTAATCACAGCAGGTGAGCCAGCAAAAAAATACGCCTTTCTCAAAAAAGGCGTAAAAGAGCAGGAATTTGAGCGTGAGTATGTTGTAAGCGTAGATGTTGCCGCAACCTCACTTTTAGGTGAAAATGAGGAAGAATACAAGGATATCATCGATATCTGCATAGACCACCATGGCACAAACTCCATTGAAGCAAAAATGAAATATGTGGATGCAACCTCTGCCTCAGCGGCTGAGATTGTGTTTGAGCTTTTAGGTTTAATGACAGGTGTAAATCTTGACAAGCACATTGCCTCCTGTATTTACACAGGTCTTTCTACCGACACAGGCTGCTTCAGATACACAAACACAACCCCAAAAACTCACCTTATTGCCGCTAAAACCATGGCCGCAGGTGCCCCTTGGGAAAAGATAAACGCCGAGATGTTCGAGATTATGTCTCCTGCGCGAATTGAGCTTCAGAAAATGGTGTACAACACCCTTGAGCTTAAACTTAACGGCAAGCTTGCCTATATTGTTGTTACCCTTGATATGCTGAAAAGAGCAGGCGTTGGTGACGACGAGGTTGAAGGCTTGGCTAATATCCCCCGCCGTGTTGAGGGCGTTTTAATGGGCATTACAATCAGAGAAAAGGAAGACGGCATTTTCAAAATTTCCGTACGCACCAACGAAGGCGTTGATGCTTCCAAATACTGCTCTGTTTTCGGCGGCGGCGGTCATATTGCGGCTTCAGGCTGCACCATTGAGGGTACACTTGACTCTGTGCTTAAGTCCCTTATTGACGAGGCTGAGAAGATGTTATGAACGGAGTTCTTATAATAAATAAGCCTATGGACTTCACATCCTTTGATGCCGTTGCAGTTACACGAAAAGTTTCAGGCCAGCGTAAGCTGGGTCACACAGGCACCCTTGACCCTAATGCCACAGGAGTTCTTCCGGTGCTTTTAGGCGTTGCCACAAAGGCTCAGGATATTCTGCCCAATCACGACAAAGAGTACGTTGCCGAGCTTAAATTCGGCATAAAGACCGACACCCTTGATATCTGGGGCAGGGTTTTAACGGAAGAAAAATCAGAAATCACAGAAGAAGCTTTCGGAAAAAGCCTCGAAAACTTCCGAGGCGAAATTATGCAGGTGCCCCCCATGTACTCGGCACTTAAAAAGGACGGCAAAAGGCTCTATGACCTTGCACGTCAGGGTATTGAAGTTGAGCGTGAGGCAAGGCCTGTTACAATCTATAAGCTTAAGGCCGAAGGTTTTGACGAAGCTGAGCAGACTGCAAAAATAAGAGTTGCCTGCTCAAAGGGTACTTACATCCGTTCTCTTATTGACGATATTGGCAAAGCTCTGGGAAGCTGTGCTGTTATGACTTCTTTGTGCCGTACAAATGCCTGCGGATTTTCCCTTGACGAAAGCATCTCTATGGATGAGCTTAAAAGCTTAACTCCCGAAGAAATCAAATCAAAACTCCTCACGATAGAAAGGCTTTTTGATACTTACCGAGAGGTATCTGTGTCCGAGGCTCAGAGTGTACGCTTTAAAAACGGCGGTGCTTTGGGAATTGAGCGACTTCGCTCATTACCCAATGACTTCTCTCAGAATGAGGTTTTCAGAGTAAAGTTTCAGGATAAATTCTTAGGCTTAGGCATAATAAAAGAAACCGAGCTTAAGATATATAAGTTACTCAGTATACAAAAACCATAAATCCTACGAAATGTCTTTAATAAACTCATAAATACAAAGGAGCTGTCTCACCAAGAGTGAGACAGCTCCTTCTATTCTTTATTTAATTCCTGCAATATATTTCTGTATAGCTGTGGCGTCTTTTACATTTACCTTTGAATTCATATCAAAATCCGCAAGCTCTATAGCGTCCTCATCAAGCTTTATAATTTTAGCAAGACACTTCTGAATTGCAGTTGCATCTCTGATATTAATCTTTCCATCCATATTAACATCACCAATTTCAAAGGATGTTTCGGAGTTATCATATATTATCTGAGAATCCGATATATTCTCTTCTATTGTTCTTATTCCATCAATATCCATTTCGTTAATGCTTACGTTATACATATTATTGGAGGAATCCAATAAAAAACCATCTGCGTTTGTAAAATACACATCGTTTTCTGCTATACCAAAGAAAGCAACCAATTCCTCAATTGTTTCAGCACAATTGTTTGCATATATACTAAAATTCAGACTATTTCCGTACAAATCTACACCATCATCAGGTTTCACAGTTGCATAATCCAATCCCGAAACAGAAACACTATAATAAGAATCGTGATCATATACTTCAAACTCATCTTCACTGCTGGCAGAATAGTAATTGATGTAATCTGAATAATCTATTTCATAAATATAGTCTATATCTTCAGTGTTGACAACAGGCTGAATACTGTATACTTTCATATCTCCTGTATAATACGTGCCGTCATAGCTTAGTTTTTCTCCGTTTGCATTAATAATCTCAAAACATGCATCAGCATCAACAGACACATATATACGCTCTTCATAGCCTGCACTTACAGGAATCGGTGAATCTACTATTTTATTTTCACAAATGTCAACGTAAAATATTGTGTTTAGGCTGTTTCTGGAATAATGCATATTTTCACTAAAGCTAAAATCAGAATAATTATCATTGATATACATTTCAGAAAACTCACCTATTGGATTATTGTACTCAACACTGTTTTCATCATAAAGTCGGATGATATGTTTTTTGTTTTCTTTGTCATATTTATACCCGCAAGCAACAATAGCGTGTCCTGAATCACTGGTGAGCATACCAAAAACAACCGTGCTATTATCACGGCATGTATTAACAAGTTTCTCCAAGAAGCTATCCAACGCCATTGTTTTTTCAGCATTATGCAAATCACAAGTATAATACGAATCTTCAGAAACACCATTGTTTTTAAGATACTGAGACAACTGATAATATTGAACCGCATCTAAAAACCATATATTTTCGCAGGGTGATCCTAATTCATAATAGCTTTCCGTTGCGTTGAAAAGAGAATTAAGATTCAGTTCATTACTGTAGTCCAGACACATTGTTGATGCAATGCCATAACAGCTTCCGCCCCAACTGCTGAACACCTTCTTTATTATTTTAAGTTTTTCAGAGAAAGACGCATTCTCAGTTAGCTTTTCATAAGAAGCAGTTGTAAAATCATAATTTTTAACACCAACAAATCCACCTTTAAAAACAACGTTTCCATCAGAGTCGCATTGATTGAAATCAGCATGCAGATAAGAATTATTATCTCTGCCTAATGTAAAATCATTATGCCATTCATTATTAGCAGATTCTTTAATGGGAATTTCCTTTGTATATTCCAAAAGTTCTGTCAATGTCATACCATTTACAGAGTTACGGCGTTGTATGGAAACTTCTTCCGTAAAACTATTTTTAAACTCCTCATAATCACTATAGCTGACAGCTTTACCATTTAATACAGCAGTACTGCGATCATAATCAATAGTACTTTCGCTTACATAATAATCAAAGCTTGCTTTTGCATCCTCAACGAGCTGATCTCCATCTAACACATATACGTTAAACTCTCCATATCTATGAAGATTTTCGGGTGATGTTGTTCCGGTTTCATTATATGCTGTCAGATATCTTTTGCCGTCTTTTGTTGCAAGGCTGACTTTGCCCTGAGGGCCGCCAACCTCTACTAAAAGCACTTCATTTTCTACAACAGGTACAGCGATATTTCCGTTAAGTGTGTATACGCTATATACCGTATTATTTATATATTCATTATCTCCCTGCTTACTATATACCATAACCAGTTCATATGTTCCGTTACTATCTATATCCTGTATAAATCCGTGACCATAAACAGTGCTATAGGGGTAAAGTGATTTTGATTTTTCTATCGCTTCATATATAATCTTAGCATATCCGTGTTTATATATTTCTGAGTCAAAAGAAGTATGTAACGTTGCTTCTGTTAAATCTTTATTTGATTCATCAATCTCAATTTTTCCCCATTGAGTTTGTGTTCCATCATAATATACATCTGTAAGATCATAACACATTTCAAATGCATCATAACCTACCTCAGTTACCGTTGCAGGTATATAAACCTTTTTTATGAATGGAGCCTTAGTAAAAAAACTCTTCTGCTCTATCCCTGTAACAGGATAACCCTTTATTTCAGAAGGAATAGAAACTATACCTTCTTTGTTATGCCCACTATATCCCGTGATAATAGCGCAGTTATCCTTAATAACATAGCTGAACCCATCATCTGTAGATGAATACAAATTTCTTGCTTTTATGCTTTCACTACAAGTTGCGTACGCTTCCCATTCTTTCTCGGTAATTTGGGTACTCTCTGACCTTTCTCCGTTTTCGTCATAAAAATAGCACCAATATTCTTTATCATTTGCATTTGCCTTATAACAAAAAGTTACCGATGATTTAAGCTTATTATCGATGAATTCGCAGATTGTATAAGAACTATCCATAGCCGATGGACGTGGATAACAATACTTAATCCCTTTATAATCTGAAGCATACGATATGCCTGCGTAACAATAAATACTGTCTGCGTACACAACTTCAGAATCGTCAATAGTATATATATCTGTATTGGTAAAACCTGAACCATCAATTGACAAAACAAGAAGCTCAGAAACACCATTCTGGTCTATATCCAAAAATGCATATTTATATGGAGCACCCACATATCTTGTTTCTTTGTTTTTTTCAAGATATTCCATAGAATCCATAAATTCTAAATATAAAGCTTCATCATCATAACTTGCAGGCATAAACTCTTCGTCATAAGGTGTACCTGACTTTGCCTGTACAAGAAAATCCTCACAAAGACTGGCGTATATATTAAAGGCCTTATAGTATTGTGCATCTGTAAGCTTTGGAGAAAACTGCTCACCTATATAATTAATACCGGATATTGTAAAAGCAGTAATTCCGAAACCGCATGTTGATATCCACCATTCTCTGTTTTCCATATCAACAAGTAAAAGACACCCATCATGTTCAGTGCCATAGCCATATCCGTTATTATCATAGAAATCATCAGCGTAGTTTTTTATTGAATTTCCTTCTATCCCTTTTACTGAAACAATAACCATATCAAATTCATTAGCAGTAATTATTTCAGTTAACTTGTTTTCCAACTTTATTTCCTCTGACTCAGATAATAAATCAGCGTTGTCCACTACTTTATTCACATTAGACTGTGTATAACTTGTATTGCTATCGTCAATCGAATTTGCAACAACAGCCATCTCCGGAACCATAAAGATAATCATTATCGCTACTAACAACAATGATATAAACTTCCTGCCCATAAATAAACCTCCTAAGTTAGTTTCTTATATCCTTAATTTAACTCTTTTTTCAATATCCGTCAAGAATAATATAGTTATATACGCAAAAATGTGCTAACAGTTAGCCACGGTGGGCATTTCGTCCGTTAGCCACGGCGGGCTATTCGCCTGCGGATAAGTCTAATATAAACGCAAAGTCCGTTAACGGCGGTATGGTAACGATTACAATTTCAACCACACAAAAAAGGTGCTGAAAGCTAAAGCTTTCAGCACCTTTTTTATATCAGTCAAGTCTTGCCAGACGCTTCTGAATTGCCGTAGCGTCACGCACATTTATTTTGCCGTCACCATTAAAGTCGGCATTTATCTTATCCTGAGTGTTAAGACCAACCATACCTGCCACGTATTTCTGCAGGGCAGTGGCGTCCTTAACGGTCAATCTGCCGTCGCAGTCGATGTCGCCCAAAAGTGTTGACTCAGGCTCCATATATCCTACAGAAACAAACTCAAAGCCGTTGGCATCCGCATAGGACTCAGCTATAGAGTTAGTATATCCTTTAATAACAAAGCCCTCTATTTTTTCGAAGGAAACTATATCCCTTGTGTCTTCATCCAACGTAACGTTAAAACCAAAGGCACCAATACCAATCTCGTCTACAGTTGCAGGAATATAGACCTCTTTAAGCTCAGGGCAGTTTGCAAAGGCTAATCTGCCTATTATTGTCACGGTGTCAGATATTTCTACTTTACTGAGTTTACTGTGTCCTTTAAAGGCTTCTCTGCCTATAGCAACTGCACCCTCAGGAATCACAAGTTCTTTAAGCTTACCGTTGTTGTAGTTATATCCCAGCACGTTGTTATTTAACATCACTATTTTAGTGTTGCGATTGTACCAAGGTGTGTATTTGAAATCATTTGCACTATAAGATGCACAACCCTCAGGAATATTTATCTCGTCAAGCTTTTTACAACCTGTGAAAATATCTTTTCCTACGTAGTAGAGCTCGCCGCCGGGCAAATCAACCTTTTCCATACTGAGGTTTTCGGCAAAGGCTCTGTCGCCCAAATAATCCAATTTTCCCTTAATCTCTGCACGAGTCAGCCAACCGCAGGACTCAAAAGCACTTTCGCCAATATAATATACGCTTTCGGGAATAATCACAGCATGCATAAAATCGCAGCCATAACCTGCCATAGGATAGATAATCTCTGTGCAGTCGGGGATACTTACTGCATAATGCAAACCTTTAGGAATCGTAATAAGAATTTTCTTCTCCTTATCAAAAAGCATTCCGTCAACAGATGCGTAATAAGGGTTGTCTTCATCAACAATGATTTCATCTATTTCCCATGCATCATAAAAAGCCGAAGGGTCGATATACACAACACTTGCAGGAATCGTAAGTGTTGAAGGACCGCTGCTGCCAAAAGCATGAGGACCTATTCTTGTGGTTCCGTCTAAAAGTGTATGCGGGTCAACATCAAAACCGGAACGTTTATAGCCATAAACCAAACTTCCCAAATAAATACACCCGGAGGGCTGCTGTTCATACCACCTTGTGTTTTCAAAAGCATCAGGTGCAATATAGCTGAAGCTGTCATACCCATAAATAGAGGTAAAATGTTGACAGTCTGCATAAGCTTTATTCATTACGTACTCAAGACTCATAGGCCACCTTGCACCGCCAAGCCTACTGCACGATGCGAATGCCTCTTTTTCAATTCCCTTTAGTCCCTCGGGAAGATTTACAATCTCAATATCTGCTGTGTTATAAAAAGCACGCTCACCTATGTACTCTACACCATCGGGCACGGTGTATTCTCTGCCCTCTTTAAGGGTGGGATAGTCAATAAGGGTCTTGCCGTCTTTTGAAAAAAGCACGCCGTCAACAGCTTTAAAATAAGGATTGCTCTTATCCACCGTATAGCCCAACTCAATGTTGTTAACACCTATGGATTTTACACTTTTTGAAATGTGCACATACTTTATAAAGCCGCTGTTATAATAGACGTTATTGCCAATTATCTCTACTGTATCGGGCAGAATAATATTCTTTTCCCACGCCCGTGAAAGCGAATTGTCGCCCAATGCAACAACGGGATAACCGTTTATTTTATCAGGGACTCTAAGGGTATCTTCTTCGTCAGACATAGGAATGTAATCTGTAATAATAACAGAATTATCCGTATACATTTCGTAAGTATAGTTGCCGTACTTAAGCCCTTCACCCTGTGCATGAACACTTATGCCTGCTGAAGTTATAATGCTTAGCATACATAAAAGCACCAAAACAATGCTCATTATCTTTTTAAATGACATAAAACCACCTCGTCTATGTTATTCGTCACCATTAGAATAACACGGCCACATACAGATTGTCAATTGTGTTAAACATAAAATATAAACCTGCGTAATTATATACAATAACCAAAAGGTGCTGACCGTTTGCCACGGTGGGCGATTCCCGTTTGCCACGGTGGGCATTTCTGCCTTTGGAAAGTTTTATTTAATTCTAAACTTCTGTGAACGGCAGGGATAAACCTTGTGTTTATCGGTTGTTAAAACAAAAATTAAAACAAAAAGGTGCCAAGTTTATAAAACTCAGCACCTTATTTTTATCTGTATTTCAATCCGCCGTTACGAAAAGCCGTTCTTTATATGAACCCTTCCAAAGGCGGAATTGCCCTGCAGGTGGCTAATCTGCTTAGTGGTTGTTTCTTCTTCCGCGGAAGTTGCCGTTTCTGCCGCCCTCACGACGAGGTCTGTCAGCTGCGGGGTCGTTCTCGGGAGTTAAGCCGTCAACCTCAATAAGAACAGCTCTTCTGGAAAGGTTGAGTCTGCCCTTATCGTCGATTTCAAGAACCTTAACACGGATAACGTCGCCAACATTTACAACGTCTGACACCTTCTCAGTACGCTTAACATCAAGCTGAGAAACATGAACAAGACCTTCTTTGCCGGGAGCAATCTCAACGAATGCACCGAATTCCATAAGTCTTGTAACCTTACCAAGAAACATTGCACCGGGCTCAGGATCAACAGCGATTGTCTCAACAATGCTTAAAGCACGCTTACAATTCTCAGCGTCAACACCGCTTACAAATACGTGGCCGAAGTCGCCGTCTTCCTCGATGTCAATCTTAACCTGACACTCAGCCTGAATTTCCTTGATTACCTTACCGCCCTTACCGATAACTTCAGAAATCTTATCAGCAGGAATTGTTGTGGTAAGCATCTTGGGAGCATACTTAGAAAGCTCTGCTCTGGGCTCAGGAATAGCCTTGAGCATAATTTCATCTAAGATATAAATACGAGCCTCGTGAGTTTTCTCAAGAGCCTCCTTGATGATTTCGGGAGTAAGACCGGAAATCTTAAGGTCCATCTGAATAGCTGTGATACCGTCTCTTGTACCTGCTACCTTAAAGTCCATATCGCCGAAGAAGTCTTCAACGCCCTGAATGTCAACCATTGTCATCCAACGCTCACCCTCAGTAATAAGACCGCAGGAGATACCTGCAACAGGCTCCTTAATGGGAACACCTGCGTCCATAAGAGCAAGTGTAGAACCGCAAACAGAACCCTGTGAAGTAGAACCGTTAGAAGAAAGAATCTCGGAAACGAGACGAATAGCATAGGGGAACTCCTCAACAGAGGGAATTACGGGAGCAAGAGCTCTTTCAGCAAGAGCACCGTGACCGATTTCACGTCTGCCGGGACCGCGGCTGGGCTTTGTTTCGCCAACGGAGTAGCTGGGGAAGTTGTAGTGGTGCATATAACGCTTGTACTCTTCCTCATCAATACCGTCTAAAAGCTGCTGGTCGGAAACGGGGCCTAAAGTTGCAACTGTAAGAACCTGTGTCTGACCTCTTGTAAATAAACCTGAACCGTGAACTCTGGGAAGAATGCCTACCTCGGAAGCAAGAGGACGGATGTCGTTCATACCTCTGCCGTCAACACGCTTCTGCTCGTCTAAAAGCCAACGGCGAACGATAAACTTCTGAGTCTTGTAAAGGCACTCGTCAATTTTTGCTTCGCTTTCGGGATAAATCTCGTCGAACTTCTCGTGAACTGCCTCGTAAATGGGCTTGAGTCTTTCGTCACGAACAGTTTTGTCGTCTGTATCAAGAGCAAACTTAATGTCTTCCTCAGCAAAAGCCTTGATAGCCTCGAACATATCGTGGTCAGGCTCGTTAGAGGGATAGCTGAACTTCTCTTTACCGATTTCAGCCTGAATACCCTTAATGAACTCGATAATGGGCTGGTTAGCCTCGTGGCCAGCCATAATTGCGTTGTACATAACCTCATCGCTTACGCAATCAGCACCTGCCTCAATCATAGCTACACGGCTGTCTGTTGATGCAACAGTTGTAGCCATTTTTGAACGCTCTCTCTGCTCTGCTGTGGGGTTGATAACGATTTCGCCGTCAACATAGCCTACAGAAACGCTGCTGATAGGACCGTTCCAAGGAATGTCGGAAATAGAAAGAGCTAAAGAAACACCAACCATAGCTGCAATTTCGGGAGCACAGTCAGGGTCAACACTCATTACTGTACAAACGATGGAAACATCGTTTCTCATATCCTTGGGGAAAAGAGGACGGATAGGCCTGTCGATAACACGGCTTGTAAGAATAGCCTTCTCAGAGGGTCTACCCTCTCTCTTTAAGAAGCTGCCGGGAATCTTACCAACGGAATAGAGCTTTTCCTCAAAATCAACTGAAAGAGGGAAAAAGTCAATGCCGTCTCTGGGCTTTGCAGCAGCGGTAACAGCAACATGAACTACTGTTTCACCATAGCGAACAAAGCAAGCACCGTTTGCAAGCTGAGTTGTCTTACCTGTTTCGATAACCAAGGGTCTGCCTGCAAATTCGGTTTCGTAGGTTCTGTACTTGTCAAAAGTCATCATAGAATTTGCCATAATAAATTCCTCCTGTAAAAAAATATATTTCACAGGGTTTACGTTACATTTAGCAATAAAACCAAGCCTTGAAATCAGTACCAAAGCCTCGTTTTACCGCTAATCTGCAACAAATAAAACCCTGTAATAAAGAGCCTGTCAACGTCTTGACTCACTCTTAAAAACGAAGTACAGGGCAAACGGCTTTTGCCGTCTGCCCTTTAAAAGCGTAATTATTTACGGATACCGAGACGAGCGATAATAGAACGATATCTCTCGATGTCAACCTTTGTAAGGTAGTTGAGAAGAGCTCTTCTCTGACCAACTAACATAAGGAGACCGCGGCGGCTGTGGTGGTCCTTCTTGTGAACCTTGAGGTGCTCAGTGAGGTCAGAAATTCTCTTGGATAAGAGAGCAATCTGAACTTCAGGAGAACCTGTGTCGCCTTCGTGTGTTGCGTACTCGGCAATAATTGCCTGCTTTTCTTCTTTAAGCATTTTTATTCCACCTTTTTAAAATATTACCCACAATCATAGGTACGGGACGGTGAAGCGCCTTTTAAAGGCATACCCCGTATCTGCGGTTGGGGCTTAAGCCTTGATATTATACCACGTCAAATACGAAAAGTAAAGGGATTTTTGAAATTTTCGCCAATTTATTTATTATCGGACAAATAACCATCGATATACTCGGAAATAGCCTTTTGCTGTTTTTTATCAAGAAGTCTGTAGCGGATAATAATCGACTTCTCATCCTTGCTTAAGCTGTAAACAGGAATACTTGCCGGCTCTGCAACCTTGCTGAAATCTTCGCTGCCTGCCAAAAGCTCATTGGGGTCTACTCCAAAAATTTTAGCAAGCAGGATAATTGTTTTAACGTCAGGCTCGGTTACGGCTCTTTCATAGTTTGAATAAGTGCTTCTGTCCACTCTTATCTGGTCTGCAATCTGCTGCTGAGTAAAATCCATACTTGTTCTGAGCTGATGTAATTTGTTTCCCAATTCCTTTGACATACCGTTGTCCTCCTTATTTAATCTACTCCCTTATCTCTATTGTATCGTGAAATTATCTCACTTTCATTAAAACGTGAAATATTTTCACAAAATTTATTTAGACAAAAAGGAAAATTAAATATTGAAAACATACAATATCTATAGTATAATAATAAAGTTAAAAATTATACAATACGCTGATGTAGCTCAGTCGGTAGAGCAGCTGATTCGTAATCAGCAGGTCGCGTGTTCAAGTCACGTCATCAGCTCCAGAAACAGCACGCTTTTTACAGCGTGCTGTTTTTGTTTTCAATATTTAATTCAATAAAAAAGGTGCGCAGCATAAGCCACGCACCGAAAAATGCATAGCTCGTTGCGCCACACAACCTTTACCCTCATCCGAGAATGCAAAGAAAGAGCATGCATTTTTGCCGAAAGCAAAAATACATTCTCGGAACAAGGTTTGATGTGCAGTTGTGTGGCAAGCACATTATCTCATCAAAATATGTTTTTTGCAATACAAATTAGTCGATTATGTTAAGCTTTATATTGCAAGTTTAATATAAATATGCTATATTTATATTATTAAATTACGAAAGGATGTATATTATGAGAAGAATCACAAAAGCTCTGTGCCTTGTGCTTACCCTTATTATGGTAATGAGTATGGGCGCAGTAGCACTTACAGCAAATGCAGAAAGCAACAATGCATTGCCCACAAGTGCATCTGACTTCACTTGGGACAATGCTACCGTTTACTTTCTTTTAACCGACCGTTTTGCCAACGGTGACGAAAGCAACGACCACAGCTACAACCGCGGTCTTGACAAAGACGGCAACGTAGCAGACTATAACACAGTTGCTTCTTTCCAGGGCGGTGACTTCAAGGGTCTTACCGAAAAAATCGAGGAAGGCTACTTCAATGACCTCGGTGTTAACGCAATCTGGGTTTCAGGCTGGTATGAGCAGATTCACGGCTACACAGTAGGCGGCGACGGCAAAAACTCTTTTGCTCACTATGCTTACCACGGCTACTATGCTCTTGACTACACCGAAATCGACAAAAACTTCGGTACAGAAGAAGAGTTTAAGGCTATGATTGATGCTGCTCACGAAAAAGGCATCAGAGTAGTTATGGACGTTGTTTTAAACCACCCCGGCTACAACAACATCTATGATATGAACGAGTACGGCTACGGCGTTCTTAAAGAGGGCTGGGAAGACGTTTACTACGATTTCAACAAGGTAAATCAGACCAACTACCACGGCAAAATCGACTACAACACCGGTGCTGATATATGGCTCAACTGGTGGGGTAAGGATTGGCTCCGTGCAGGTATTGCAGGCTACGATAACGACGGTGTAGGCGATTTAACAGGCTCTTGCGGCGGTA
This sequence comes from Ruminococcus sp., assembly GCA_017456845.1. Lineage (GTDB taxonomy): Bacteria > Bacillota > Clostridia > Oscillospirales > Acutalibacteraceae > Ruminococcoides. Next base: position 51,329 of record JAFTIP010000055.1, on the reverse strand, counting down.
TGCTCCCCGACTTTAAGACAGAGTCTCAGAAAGCTACCGAGCTTCCTCCCATTCTTCAGACAAAGTGGACTCGCGAGGGTACTTTAGAAGAAAAAACTGCTGAGCTTGATGCTACATTTGAGAAATACAACCTTGGTGAGAAAACCATGAGAAACCACCTCATTGCATGGTATGCTCAGTGGGTTGAGGAGTATGGTATCGACGGCTTCAGATGCGACACAGCAAAGCACGTTGAAAAAGATGCTTGGAAAGCACTTGACGAGGCTTGTACAAAGGCTTTAGAGAACTGGAGAACCGAAAATCCCGATGCAGTAGGTGCAGACTGGGACGAAGAGTTCTGGATGACAGGTGAGCACTTTGGTATGAACCTTATTGAGAACGACTACTATACAAATGGTTTTGACTCTATGATTAACTTTGCATTCTCCCCCTCTGCTTCCGGCACAGGCGACACAGGTATGCTTAAGGCAAGAGACATCAACAAAACCTATCAGACCTACGCTGACACAATCAACAAAAACGACAACTTCAACGCACTTACATACATTTCTTCTCATGATACAGGTTTAGTTAGAAAAGACCTTTTCTATCAGGCAAGTGCTCTTCTTTTGCTCCCCGGCGGAGTTCAGATTTTCTATGGTGACGAAAGCAACCGCGAATATGTTGACTGCACAATCCACGACCACGAAAACAGAAGCTTTATGAACTGGGATTGGATTGAGGATAACACCGCCGCCAGTGCTGAGTACCTTGAGCATTGGCAGAAGGTTGGTACTTTCAGAAACAACCACGTTGCTGTTGGTGCAGGTTCTCACAAGGCTCTTACCTCTACAGCAGATAATGAGGGCTCAAAGGACGGCATTGCTTTTGCAAGAACTTACGACAGAAACGACGTTTATGATAAGGTTGTTTGTGTAATTGATGCAGAGCAAAATTGGGACATCACTATTAACGTAGCAGGCGTGTTCCCCAACGGCACCGAGCTTATGAACACCTACACCGGCAAAACTGCTGTAGTTGAAAACGGCGAAGTTACCTTCTACAGCGGTGACCAGGGCACAATCCTTATTGAGCAGGTTGGCGGTGCTGTTAAGCCCAGTACAGGCGACTATGAGCTTGGCGACGTTAATATGGACGGAAAACTTAATATCCGTGACGCAACACTTATTCAGAAGTCTATTGCAAAAATGGAAACTCTTGACGATATCCAGACATTACTTGCTGACTACAACTCTGACGGCAAGGTAAACGTTAAGGATGCAACTGCAATCCAGAAGTTTATTGCAGGTATTAAATAAACCGTTAGCCAAGGTGGGCGATTCGCCTACGGATAAGTTTAATGTAAAAGCAAACATCCGTTAACGGCGAAAATAAGTTTTATTTGAAACTAAAAACAAACATCGACATAACAAAAGCTCCCGACGCAATCGGGAGCTTTTGTGTTTTGGTTATATGATGTTTTATATAAAGGCCGTACCTTCTAACAATTACAGTTCCTTAATCAATTCAACCAGCTCGTCAAACTTCATACTGTGGCTTGCTTTTACAAGCACAGTATCACCAATAGTGAGCATCTCATACATATAAAGCTTTGCCTCCTCAATACTCTGATACCACTCAGCATCAATGTGGGGACGTGCCGCTTTATACATTTCAAGTGCTAAATCGCCAACAGTAATTATAAGGTCAAGCTTGAGCTCTGCGGCAAGCTCGCCGATTTCAAAGTGAAGCTCTTTTTCCTGTTCGCCAAGCCCTTTCATATCGCCTAAAAGCGCCACACGCCTACCCTCAAAGTTAGCAAGAGTTTTGAGAGAAGCTTTCATAGACTCAGGGTTTGCGTTATAGCAATCATCAATGATTGTAAGCTTTTCCGTCTTTATAATATTAGCTCTGCCGCCAATGGTGCGGTAGTTTTCAAGTCCGTCAACAATCTCTTTTTCTGTTAAACCTAAGGTTTTTGCAACTGCAACTGCCGCCAAGGCATTCTGCACCATATGGTTGCCGAGGGAGTTTATGCGAGCTTTAAACTCGCCGTCTTTTGTATGTACGGTAAAATCGGTGAAAGACTCATTGTCGCTTTTAATATCCGTTGCAAAAATGTCGTTCTCCTCACCAAGGCCGTAGTAAATAACCTCAGCACCCTCGGGGATTTCTGCCTTTCTCAAGTTAACGTCATCACCATTGAGCACAACTGTGCCGCCTTTTTCAAGGAAGCTGAGCATTTCGGTTTTTGCCTTTAAAACTCCGTCTAAATCCTTAAGATTTTCAAGATGGCATTTGCCAACATTTGTAAGCACGGCGATATCAGGCTTCGCCATTTCTGCAAGAATGCTCATCTCGCCAAAGTCTGAAATTCCCATTTCAATAACGGCAGCGGTGTGAGTTTCCTCAAGTGCAAAAAGAGTAATAGGAACACCCAAGGCATTGTTGAAATTCCCCTGGGTTTTGTGAGTGTGGAAATGCTCTGAAAGAACAGATGCGATAATCTCCTTGGTGCTGGTTTTGCCAACACTTCCCGAAATTCCTATAAAAGGAATATCGAACTTGTCGCGGTAGGCTTTGGCAATTTTGCGAAGTGCCTCGGGAGTATTATCAACAAGAATATGAGCCGAATCGTCTGCAGGTGTACGCTCTGCAATTGAACAAAGTGTACCAAGCTCGGCACACTGAGGAATAAAGCTATGTCCGTCTACCCTCTCGCCTACAATGGCGGCAAAAACTCCGCCTTTTCCTGCTTTTCGGCTGTCGGTGGTGATAAAGGAAACTTCCTTTGAAAGCAAGTCTAAATCGCCGAAGAATTTACCGCCTGAAGCATCTATAATTTCACTTATGGTAAAGCTTTTCATCTTATTCTCCTATAATCTTAATAAGGGCGTGTTTGTTTCTCTTGCCGTCAAGCTCGTAGTAAAAAATCTGCTCCCATGTGCCAAAGTCAAGCTTACCGTTGGTAATGGCACACACTACCTCTCTGCCCATAATTGTACGCTTTAAATGGGCGTCAGCATTATCTTCAAAGCCGTTATGGTCATACTGGCTGTAAGGCTTTTCGGGGGCTAATTTTTCGAGCCAACGCTCATAATCTCTATGTAAGCCTGCCTCATCATCATTTATGAAAACCGAAGCGGTAATATTCATAGCGTTAACAAGCACCAAGCCCTCTTTAACTCCGCTTTCGTTGATGGCGTTCTGAACATCCCTTGTAATATTCACAAGACCTCTACGGCTTGGAACGTTAAACCAAAGTTCTTTTCTGTAGCTTTTCATAATATCCCCTTAAAACATAAAGCTGTCGTAGCCCCAGAGGTCGGTTTCAGAAAATTTTACATAAACCTTGTCGCCTTTGATGTTGAGCTCACGCTGAAAAATATCGCAGATAGCGGTTGTAAGCTTGCCTGCGTTCTCCTTTGTAATATGGCCTAAAAGCGAAACCTCAACGTAGGCCATATCGCTGTCGTTTTTACCGCCAAGCCAAAGGCGGCAGTTATCTTCAAAGCCAAGCATTAAATATGCCTCACCCTTGCCGATAAGAGTAATAGCCTTGCCAAGCTCAGCCTTTAAAATTTCTTCTTTTTCTTTAGTAATTTCTGTTGTAACCTTAGTATTAATAAACGGCATAAAATAACCTCCAATATAAATCTTTTTATATTGTACCATTATAGAAAAAGCATTTCAAGCCCGCCCGACTATTAAAGTATTATTCGCCCGAGGGCGAGTGGGATTGCTTCGCAGTGGTATTATGCTACGCATAGTTTTATTATCCTTCGGACTGTTAACGGTTTATCCCTACCGTTAACGATACCTTACCTTTATATTAATTTTTCCACAGGTGGATTTGCCCTCGGGTGGCTAACCCGTGGCTAACGGTCAGCTGCAAAATTCATCCAGAGCTTCTTTCATACTTTTTTCTGAGCTATAGGAAATCCCTCGGTTAAGCTTTTGCTGAATATCAGAGGGCAGAGAGCTTACTGCTGTGGTGGTTTCGAGGTAAGGTTTTTCATCTTTTCCCCTATACACCACAATTCTGTCACCTAAGCTTTTTATAATGTACTCCTCCCCTTCATTTTCAATATATACAGGCTCTTTTAAGGGGTCATGCTCTTGGGTAAGTGGTATAATAACGGAAGAAGCAAGTACACAGCTAAGCACAATAATTGATGTAATGTAGAAAAGTCTTTTCATAATATATCACCGCCGCAGTTATTTTTTCACAAAAAATTCCTATTATTCACTTATCTTACTGTAGGGATATTAAAAAATACGTAAATCGTAAAAAATCCTTTGTTTTTTAACGCCATTAGTGGTATACTTTAAACTGTATAGATATTTGCGTATTACATTATTTAAGTTAAAATCAGATTATGTTTTAACGGAGGCTCAAATATGCGTACAACTGATATAAGTAAATATAAAGAAAAAGAAGCTAAGAAAAAAGGCACAGGTAATGTTGGCCCTGCCAAAACCGTTCTTAACTGTGCGGTAAAGGTTCTGCTAACTATACTTCTGGTGTGCTTTATTGCAGGTGTAATAGTCTGCTTTAACGTGCTTATCTATCTTGTGGGGCTGGCATCTCAGCCCTCAGGCATTGACCTTGATGCCAGAAGTCTTAACCTTTCAAGCTTTGTATATGTTCAGAACCCTGAAACAGAAAAGTTTGAAGAATACCAGATTCTTTACGGAAGCGAAAACCGCAAATGGATAGAGTATGACCAGATGCCCCCTCATCTTTTCGATGCTATTATTGCAATTGAGGACAAACGTTTTCCTGAGCACAACGGCGTAGACTGGAGAAGAACAGGAAGTGCAGTAATCAATCTTGCTTTAAAGGGCGATGACTCTTACGGCGGCTCTACCATTACCCAGCAGCTTATCAAAAACCTCACTCAGGACGACGAAGCAAGCATCAACCGTAAGGTTCGCGAAATTGTAAAGGCTTTAAAGGTTGAGCAGGAATACTCTAAGGATGAAATCTTAGAGGCTTACCTTAACGTTGTTAACTTTGGCGGAAGCTGTCAGGGCGTTGAAGCTGCCGCAAACAGATATTTTGATAAAAGTATCTCTGAATGCTCAATCGCCGAGTGTGCCGCTATTGTAGGTATTACTCAGAACCCTTCAGCTTGGGACCCTTTTATTTATCCTGACAACAACAAAATCCGTCGAGAGCTTATTATCGACGAAATGTACGACCAAGAAAAAATAACCAAGGAAGAATACGACGCAGCTATGGAAGAATCTGCAAATATGCAGTTCGCTGATCCTTCTGAAGGCAACGTCGACATAAACGTCGGTGACGTGCAGAACTGGTATCAGGATGAGCTTGTTTACGACCTTGCCGCAGATTTGGCAGAGTATTATAACATTACCGAAGATGCCGCTATTGACAAGCTTTACACCGAGGGCTATAAAATCTACTCTGCTATGGACGTAGAGGCTCAGAAGATTATTGAGGAAGAAGCCCTTAACATCGACAAAGAATCCGACCCCGGTCTTCAGATTGGTATGTCACTTGTCGCTCCTGACGGAAGAGTTATTGCTACAGCAGGTTCTTCAGAGAAAAAAGAAGCTAACCTTATTCATAACAGAGCTACAATGTCTTTCTTACAGCCCGGCTCTTCCATTAAGCCTGTTGTGGCTTATCCCTACGCTTTAGAGCGTAACCTTATTCACTATTCATCCTATATACCCGACGAACCTTTGGAAAGCTGGGTATATGATGACGGAACCCATGGCCCTTACAACTGGTATGACACCAAAAACAAAAACGGTCTTATGACCTTTGACGCCATTGAGTGGTCTTCCAACTGCTGTGCAGCCCAGTGCATAGATATGATTGGCGGTGCTGAGGTAGCTTACGACCACGCAACAACTCACTTAGGGCTTACCCACCTTAACGAGGACGACCGATATTCTATCGCCAGCCTTTCACTTGGCGGTATGAACGGCGGTGTATCTGTAAGAGAAATGGCAAACGCTTACACCTATCTTATTAACGGCGGTATGCACTATGAGCCCTACACCTACTACTATGTAACCGACAGCCGCGACAATGTTATTCTTGATAACAGAGAAAGAGTTGGTATTCAGGCTTATTCCAAGGATACAGCAACAATTATGAACCGACTCCTTAACTATAACATTGAAAACAGCGTTAGCACAGGTGCCGGCAATGCCGCTGTTTACGGTTGGGAAATCTGCGGTAAAACAGGTACCACAAACGACGATAAAGACAGTTGGTTCTGCGGTGTTTCTCCATATGCAGCTTTAGCTGTATGGACGGGCTTTGATGATCCCGCTGAAATCTGGAACACTCAAAATGCAACTTTAACATTCTCAAGAGTTATGAGCAGATACCTTGAGGATAAAGAGTATAAAGATTACGACCTGGCAGAAGGCGTTGTAGAAGCCGAATACTGCACAATTACAGGTAAGCTTGCAGATAAAACCTGCAAGAGCAAAGCTACAGGTTATTACACTGAGGATAATATGCCTTCCAAATGTACAAGTCACGCAGGCTTTATCGAAGATGCAACAAAACCTACAGGGTCTGAAAATGATAAAACCGAGCCGTCTACAGAGGCTACCGTAGGTATTGACATTATTATCCCCACAAACGCAGAAACAGTGCCTGCTACCACAGAGCCTGTGGAAACAACAAACGGCAACTAATTTTTTGAAAACCAAAGGTAGGAGTGAATATAAATGATATCAGTGGCAATTATGGGACACGGAGTAGTCGGCTCAGGTGTTGACGAAATCATCCGCACCCATAAGGAAAGACTTTTCTCCGCTATAGGCGAAGAGCTTGACGTAAAGTATATTCTCGACTTAAGAGAATTTCCTGACAGCCCCCACGCTGACAGATTTACAAAGAATTTCGAAGACATTATCTCTGACGTTGAGGTAAGAGTTGTAGTAGAGGCTATGGGCGGTTTAAATCCTGCTTATGACTTTACAAAAAGATGCCTTAAGGCAGGCAAAAGCGTTGTAACCTCCAACAAAGAGCTGGTTGCTCAGCACGGTGCAGAGCTTTTGCAGATTGCCAAGGACAACAACGCAAACTACCTCTTTGAGGCAAGCGTAGGCGGCGGTATTCCTATTATCAGACCTCTTAGCAAGTGCCTCGCAGCCAACGAGGTTGACGAAATTGCAGGTATCTTAAACGGTACCACCAACTTTATTCTTACAAAAATGATTTCCGAGGGTATGGGCTTTGATGATGCATTGAAGCTTGCTCAGGAGCTTGGCTATGCCGAGAAAGACCCCACCGCTGACGTTGAAGGTCATGACGCTTGCAGAAAAATCTGTATTTTAGCATCTCTTGCTTATGGCAAGCACGTTTACCCCGATAACGTACATACCGAGGGTATCTCAAAGATTACTCTTGAGGACGTTAAATATGCCGAAAACTGGGGCGGCGTTATTAAGCTTATCGGCCGCTGCAAGGTAGAAGATGACGGCAGAATGGATATCGGAGTTGCTCCTATGTTTGTTCCTTCAAAAAGTCAGCTTGCCAATATCAATGACGTTTTCAACGGCATTATGGTTCGCGGCGACTGCACAGGCGACGTTGTATTTTACGGCAAGGGTGCAGGTAAGCTTCCTACAGCTTCCGCTGTTGTGGCTGACGTTATCGACTGTGCACTTCACTTAAAACGCAGAAAGCTTATTTTCTGGGCAGATTGTAAGGAAAACAACCTTCTTCCCAAGGATGAGAGCAAATCCGCACTCTATATCCGCGTTAATACAGCGGACAAGGAAGACGCATACAATAAATTAACCGAGGCTTTGGGCGATTTACAGGTTCTTACACGTGAGAACGAGCCCGAAAACGAAACCGCCTTTGCTACAAAGGCAGAGGTTAAGTACGGTGAGGCTATTAAGGCTATAAACGAGGTTGACGGCATTAAGGTTCTCTCCGTAATCAGAATCGGAAACTTATAATACTGAAAGGGTTATTAAGATATGAGTTTAATTGTTCAGAAGTTTGGCGGCTCTTCCGTAGCTGACAAAGACAGAGTAATGAATGTTGCCTCCATTGTGGCAGACACCTACAAAAAGGGCAATGACGTAATCGTTGTTGTTTCTGCTCAGGGCGACACAACAGACGACCTTATTGAAAAATATAAGGAAATCGACGTAAACGCAAGCAACCGTGAAAAGGATATGCTTTTAGCAGCAGGCGAGCAGATTTCTATCTCTCTTCTTGCTATGGCTCTTCACAAATTAGGTTGCCCTGCAATTTCCCTCTTAGGCTGGCAGGCAGGTTTCGCCACCTCTTCTTCTCACACAACTGCAAGAATCAAGAAGGTAGACACCACACGTCTTAAAGCTGAAATCGCTAAGAAACAGATTGTTGTTGTTGCAGGCTTCCAGGGTCTTAACAAGTACGACGACATCACAACTTTAGGTCGCGGCGGTTCTGACACAAGTGCTGTTGCAATCGCAGCCGCAATGCACGCTGACCTCTGCCAGATTTACACCGACGTAGAAGGCGTTTACACAGCAGACCCCAGAAAAGTTCCTGAGGCTTTGAAGCTTGCCGAAATCTCTTACGACGAGATGCTTGAGCTTGCTTCCTTAGGAGCACAGGTTCTTAACAACCGTAGCGTAGAGCTCGCAAAGAAATTCGGAATCGAGCTTGAGGTACTTTCAAGCTTAACACATAAACCCGGTACAATAGTAAAGGAGAAACCTAAAATGGAAAAAATTCTTATCAGCGGTGTAGCAAAAGACACCGATATAGCACGTATTTCTGTTACAAACATTCCCAATGAGCCCGGCTTTGCTGTCAAGATGTTCTCACTTCTCTCTGCAAAGAACATCAACGTTGACATTATCCTTCAGTCAATCGGCAGAAACAACACAAAGGACATCACCTTCACAGTTTCTAAGGATAACGGTGCTAAGGCTGTAGAAATCCTCGAGAAAAACTATATCAACAAATATGACGGTGCTCAGGTTCTTCTTGATGACTCTGTTGCCAAGGTTTCCATCGTTGGTTCCGGTATGGAAAGCCACCCCGGCGTTGCTTCCGATATGTTCGAGGCACTCGCTGACGCTCAGATCAACATCTCTATGATTTCCACATCTGAAATCAAAATCTCCGTTCTCATCGACGCTGATTACGCAGACAAGGCAGTTCGTGTTCTTCACGACAAGTTCTTCTCTGAGGTTTAATTTTAAGAATAAACGTCCCCTTGCAGGTAACCTTGCAAGGGGATTTTTATTGACTAATCCTTACGACTATGATACACTGGCAAAAGGAGGGATTAAAATGAAAAAAACATCAAAAACTCTTAAATGGGTCTTGTTTTTTCTGCTAATCATTAAAATTCTTGCAACAGTGTTTATGTTCTTCAGCAGTGAGCTTTTCCACTGCCTTTTTCCTTTTGGCCTTACTACCGAGCCTTTTACCATTGCCTACATATTCTCCAAGGACAAAATCCTTGTGGTTGCCCCTTTGTTTGCTTTCATAATACTTCCATTGTGCTTTCTTGCAGGATTTTTACTGCTTTTCATCTGCAGACGCAAGGCCCTCATCCCCACAATTCTTCTTGCCATACCCGCACTTTCCGACATAATCTGTATGCTGCAATCTTTTGGAACAATTGAGCTTATGGCAGGCAAAATCGTAAGTATTGCTTTTAACCTTTTAATACTTGCATTGCTTATTATTTATTGTGTAGCAAGCTATAAATCAAATCGCCAAAAACCATAACTGAAAGACAGGCAATACCGCAGGTTTATGCACTAACCTGCGGTGTTTTAGTTTTTAATATATTTTATATAAATTTGACTAAATCAGTTGTAAGTGGTAAAATATAGAATAACGAATACTAACGTGCGAGGTACCTTATTTTGAATTTTGCCATTGTTGATGATGATAAAATCTTTTCTCAGAACTTACAAAAATACATAACTGATTTCTGCCAAAAAGAAGGTATAAGCTTTTCTGTAACCATTACCGACCCTGAGTCCCTTTTTCTAAGCGAAGGAGCCCCTTTTATTTACGACCTGATTTTTCTGGATATTGAAATGCCCGAGATTAGCGGAATTGATCTTGCCGACAAGCTCAACACCATCAAGCCCGTTGACGGAACTCCCTACATAGTCTTTGTTACAGCACAGGATAATCTGGTTTTTGACGCGTTACAAACCTTCCCCTATTCCTTTGTACGCAAATCTCACCTCTCAGAAATTGAAAATTGCATAAAAAATTTGGAGGCAAAGCTTCGCTCAGCTCCAACCTGTGCCATTAAAACAGGCAGAGAAATTAAAATAGTAGAAATCAAAAATATAATTTATTTGGAAAAGCAAGGCAACTATACCGCCTTTGTTACTGTTGCAGGAACCTTTCAGGAGAGGTCGTCAATTAATGATAAGCACTGGGAACTCAAAGGGTTCGGCTTTATCAGGCCGCACATAGGCTCACTTGTTAATGCCGCACACATTACAGATTTTTCAGGCAATTCTGTAAAGCTTTCCAATGGCAAAGAAATTTCCATAAGCCGTAACTACAGGCATTCGGTAAAGGAAGAATTTAACGAATGGTTGGTGAAATCCAAATGATAGGTATGGCTGTTGAACTTTTTACAAACCTGTTTCAGGCTTTTATGTTCATAACCTTTTTGTATCTTTATTTTAACAAGCCTGAAAGCAAACTTAAACGCAGGCTTTCCTACTGGGGTTATGTTACTGCTATGTTTACGGTCTGCTCTGTCTTTACCTTTTCAGGCAAAATGACAGGCTCTGACTTTTTTTATCTTGATTCGCTGATTGGTGTACTTATTCTTATTTCTTACAGCGTACTGTTCTTAAAAGGCAAGCTATATATGCGAATAATAATGCCTGTGTTTGCTTTCGCAATTAACGCTATTATTTCTTACACTTTCAGCTACGTGCTGGTGTTCTTTACAGGAACGTCGTTAGAGCAATTCTTCACTATGTCGACCAATTCAAGATACACAGCACTTTTTGTAATCAACATTGCTACCGCCCTGCTTTTATGGCTTGTGCTTAAGCTCAATCCTAAAAAAATACAGCTTTTAGGTGTCTTTGAAGTCGCTGCGTTCACCTCCATTCCATTGCTTTGCACCGTTATACTGTATTGTTGTATGTTTATTTATCAGGCGGCAGCCTTCAACGATAATATACTCGGATACCTTATTGTATGCTGTTTCTCAATGGTAATTATTGCGGTGCTTATTTATTTTCTGCTTATTCGTCTAAGCAAAGCCAATGCGGTAAAAACAGAGCTTCTGCTTAACGCACAGCGTGCAGAACTTTACGAAAAAAGCACTCTTGCAACAAACAACCAGATTGAAAGAATCGTAAGCGAAAAGCACGATATAAAAAATAAAATAAGTACCCTGCAGAAGCTTATTGAAAACGGCAGCTATGAAGATGCGGTTAACCTTTGCAGAGAGACCACAGCTTCACTTAAATCGGCATATACTCCGATTTACTCTGACAACCCTATACTTAACGCGATTTTAAACGTAGAGCTTGAAAAAGCCGCTTCATCCAAAATCGACTTTTCGGTTGATATTGCCAACACTCTTAAATTTTTAAGCTCTGCCGATACTGTGTCGCTCATTGGTAATCTTTGCGATAACGCCATAGAATACCTTAGCAGAAATAACTTTGATAATAAGCAGATTTCCCTTAAAATCCGTACCCATCTCAACTTTTGCATTGTTACATGCAAAAACACAACCAACGGCAATGTGCTAAAAGAAAATCCAAATCTTACTACAGTAAAAAAAGACGAAACCAACCACGGCAAGGGGCTTGCAATCCTCAAAAAAATTGTAAAAGAGCATGACGGAGATCTGATTATTAAAGAACACGAAAGCTACATTTCAATAAGTGCAGTACTGAGAATTAAATAAAATTTTTTGCCGACCCTTTTAAATAAGGGTCGGCTTTTTTTATGTGTCTGTCTTCGTCGTATTGACTAAACACACTCTGCGTGATATTATGAAATCAGAAAAGCTTTGTGGAGGGATATTTATTATAATTATATTTAAAAAGTACGCTAAGACTATTTCCGTCTTTTTATTTGCATTTTTGCTTATTATTTTCTCAATCTTTTCCGCAACCGCCATAACCATTAGCGAGATATGGGATAACGTAAATATTTATTCTACTGATGAGCCAATTCTTACAACAAGCTCAATTGAATGCTTCGACGTTAACAAAAACGAACAAATTCTGATTACTCTTAACGATAGTAAAACCCTTGTTATCTTCGACTGCAACGGTAATATCGAAAAGCAATTTAAGTTTAATTCGGCAGGCGATTACTCCGCCCGCTTCAACGGCACGAACAACATCGAGCTTTTCTTCGTCAGAGGAGGATTTATTTTTGAGTTTACTCAGGAGGGCGAGTATTGCAGTTATTCTGAATGTGAATACAACCAATGGGAAAAAGAATCAAACTTTCGGGAAAGCTACACCGTAAATTATAACACCTATTCTTTGGAGAAAGCACCTCTTACATTAGGCGACACCTACGCAAGGCTTGTCAAAACCGAAGGCAAAGGCAACGAAACTGTATTTTACGACGCAACCTCGCCTCAGATTTGCCGAAACATTCTGTTTATCGGTATGCTTTTAGTGATATTTATTGTTGCGCCCTTGTTCTTTGTTTACATAATACTCAAAAACGTAAAAGAAAGACGTTCACGATATCCTGCACCGCCCGGAAAGATAATCCCCGTAAGCAAAACTCAGAAGATATTAAAATATTCAATAACCGCTTTATTGCTTGTTAAGATTGTTTTTACCATAGTTGAATTTATAAACCCAAGTATGGAGCCTTACACTTATTTCTCATTTGTAAGCGCCTATGTAAGCTGTGTTATTGCAGCGGCTACTGTGGGAACTGTTGGTACTATAATATTTATATTCCTTGCAGTGATGATTGCTATATGCCATATTCTGGGCATAATTTTCCTGCTTACTTTAAAACACAAGCCCACACCTGCGGTGGTATTTTTATCAATTGCAGAAACCGCAGATATTCTGTTCCTCACATTCTACCTGTTCAACGAGTATTATATTATAAGCAATATTTTAGCCTTGGTGCTTAATCTTTTCGTTGTGGCTATGATATTTATATACCACCACATTACATTTAAAAACAGAAGCAAATATTTATCCTGACAAACGCAAAAAAGGCTCCCGAAATCGGGAGCCTTAATTTTTTATCAGTCATTATCAGAGAACTGAGAATTATAAAGCTTAGCGTAAAGACCGTTTTTAGCCATAAGCTCTTCGTGATTGCCGACCTCTAAGATGTCGCCATCCTGCATATAAAGGATATTTTCAGCATCTTTGATTGTTGAAAGTCTGTGAGCGATTACGAAGGAAGTCTTGCCCTTCATCATCTCGGTCATAGCCTCCTGAATCATAACCTCGGTACGGGTATCGACAGAAGATGTAGCCTCGTCGAGGATAAGAATGGGAGGATTATTAAGCATAGCTCTTGCAATTGTTAAGAGCTGACGCTGACCCTGAGCAATGTTAGAAGCACCTTCCTGTAAAACGAAGTTGTAACCACCGGGAAGTGTACGTATAAAGGCATCTGCCCTTGCTTTCTTGGCGGCTTCGATAACTTCCTCATCAGATGCACCAAGCTTGCCGTAACGGATGTTTTCCATAATTGTGCCGTTGTAAAGCCAAGTGTCCTGAAGAACCATACCGAAGATTTCACGGAGTCTGTGTCTTTCCATATCACGGATATCAACTCCGTCAATCTTTATGCCGCCGCTCCTTACGTCGTAAAAACGCATAATAAGGTTGATAAGTGTAGTTTTACCTGCACCTGTGGGACCAACGATAGCAGTCTTTTCGCCTGCACCGATTTTAATATCAAGGTCATGAATAAGAGTCTGGTGAGGTAAATAACCAAAGCGGATGTGGTCAAACGTAACTTCGCCTCTGAGCTTTTCGGGGAACTTGGGATTTTCAACGTCGGGAACTTCTTCAGTTTCGTCCAAGAACTCAAAAATTCTTGCAGCGGCAGAACCTGTAGCCTGAATTACGTTGGTAATCTGCATTACCTGTGTAAGTGGCTGAGAGAACTGACGCAGATAAAGAGTAAAGGACTGAATCATACCAATTGAAAGTCCGCCCATAATAGCGATAATTGCACCAAATACAGAAACAAGAGCATAACCTAAGTTTGTTGTATTCTGCATAATAGGCATTAGCGTACCTGCTAAGAACTGACCATCCTTGGAAGACTCAAAAAGCTCTTCATTTGTATGCTCGAATTCTTCAATAACTGTATCTTCTCTGCCGAAAACCGTAACAACGTTATGGCCTGAGTAATACTCCTCAACAAAGCCGTTAAGCTCACCTGTTTTCTTCTGCTGAGCATCAAATTTAGCCTTGGACTTCTTGGCAATTTTGGATACCACAAGAAGTGCCACAGGAATTACGGCAAGCCCCACAAAGGTAAGCACACCGCTGATGTTAAGCATAATAATAAAGATGATTACAATTGTGAAGAAAGCATTTAAAATCTGATAAATACTCTGCTGCAAAGAGCTTGAAACTGTGTCAACGTCATTGGTAATACGGCTTAAAATATCGCCGTAGGAGTTTGTGTCGTAGTAGTTTAAAGGAAGCTTCGAAAGCTTATAGTCAACCTTTTTGCGAAGGTCGTAAATTGTATTTTCTGTAACGCCTACAATAAGGCAGGTACCGATATAAGAAAGCAAGGAGTTAACACCGTAAGCACCGCCCATAAGCAACAGGAACATAATAAAATCTGCACCTGCCTGAGCACTTCTGCCGTTTTGAAGAATAAGTGCAAGGAAGTTTGTGGCATTACCCATAAAGAGGGGAGCAAGTGCATAGGCAAGGTTTGCCAGCATAATAAGAATAATTGCTAAAATAAGCTTGCCTCTGTAAGGCTTCATATATGAGAACAGTCTTTTGTAGGTTCCCTTCTGAGTGGCGGATTTTTTTCTTTTAATCATCACTTTTCCTCCTTACTCATCTGAGAATCTACAATTTCCTTGTAAACATCGCAAGACTCAAGAAGCTCCTTATGAGTTCCCATACCTGCAACCTGACCGTTTTCAATAACAATAATTCTGTCAGCATCAATAATTGTGCTGATTCGCTGAGCAACGATTACTACCGTTGCATCTCCGGTTTCTTTAGAAAGTGCCTGACGAAGGGACTTGTCCGTTTTAAAATCAAGGGCTGAGAAGCTGTCGTCAAATACATAAATTTCAGGCTTCCTTACAATTGCTCTGGCAATTGCAAGACGCTGACGCTGACCGCCCGAAACGTTTGTACCGCCTTGAGAAATGGGAGCCTCAAATCCGCCTTCCTTCTTCATAACGAAGTCGTAGGACTGAGCAATCTTAACTGCTTCTTCAATTCTGTCTTCGTCTGCATTTCTGTCGCCGAACTGGATGTTGGAGTCGATTGTGCCCGCAAAAAGCACCGCCTTCTGAGGAACAAAACCAATTTTGTTTCTCAGAACTTCCATATCGTAATCCCTTACGTCAACATCATCAACCAATACCTGACCTTCAGTTACATCGTAAAGACGGGGTATAAGGTTAACAACCGTCGACTTACCCATACCTGTACCGCCGATAATGGCAGTAGTTTCACCGGGCTTTGCCTCAAAAGAAAGCCCCTGTATGGCCGGCACGTCAGCACCGGGATAAGTAAATGAAACATTTTTAAATGTAAGGTAACCACGCTTTTGGGTGTTATCCTTAGTGTTTTCTTTATTCTTGATAGAAGGCTCTGTTTCTAAAACTTCGAGGGCACGCTTAGCGGCAGTTGAAGCACGAGGAAGCATAACAAATACCAGAGTAAGCATAATTACAGCCATCATAATCTGCATAATATACTGGATAATAGCCATAACCTCGCCGATTGTATAATCAATACCCTTGTTAAGACTCTGATTAGCAGCCATAAGCATAACCATAGCCGCTGTAAAAGAAAGTACAATAACAAGCACAGGCATAACAAGGTTGGTTGTACGCTGAAGCTTTTTGTTGGTTTTCTGGTAGTCACGGTTGATTTCGTCAAACTTCTTCGACTCAAAGTCAACTGTACCAAAAGCACGAATTACACGCACACCTGTAAGCTTTTCACGCATAACAAGGTTGATGCGGTCGATTTTGGTCTGAATTTTTGTGGAAAGAGGCACCGCAATCTTTGCAATAGCCACAAGTACAACCGCCATTAAGGGAATAGAAATTACCAAAACACCTGAAAGCTGAGGCGAGCTTTTAATTGCAAGCACAACACCGCACACACACATAATAGGTGCCTGTACCGCAATTCTTAAGCACTGATTTAAGAAAACCTGAACCTGAGAAATATCGTTGTTGGTTCTTGTAATAAGTGAAGAGGCAGAGAATCTGTCGATTTCTTCCTGAGCAAAATACTGAACCTTGTTAAAAATTTTGCTTCTTAAATTTCTGCCCACACCCATTGAAACTGTAGCGGAAAGGCGGCTGGTAACCACACCGCAGAAAAGCCCAAAGATAACAAAGGCAATCATAAAGCCACCGACTTTTATAACCATTGCCATATCTTCGTTTGGAATAGCAACGTCAATAAGTACGGAAAGAAGGGACGGCAAAGCTAAGGCAGAAAGAGTTGTACCCAATACTGTAAGCACAATCAGCACAAGCTCTTTTACATACGCCCTAAGCTCTTTAAATACACATTTCATCGGTTAACCTCCTTATTCATGTTTTTCAAAGGCGGACATAATAAGTCTTATGCCATATACAAGAAGTGTAATACCTATCATATAGCCTATAGCAAAAGCGGCATACACAAGGTGAGTTGCACCGTAAAGACCTGTTACAATAAGCAGTATGTTCATAATCAGGGAAAACACCCACATTTTATTGCCATGCTTTTTAATAGCCACAGCCGTGAAAATACCTGTAACGCCTGAATAAATAAGCCAGAATACGAACATTATTAAAATCATAATGTCAAGCATTGCACGCACCCAAGGAATAAATATTGCAAGCACGGAAAGAACAGCCGCACCTATTCCGAAAACAAGCTCAATTACACCGTTAGCCGCAAGCTTTTTTCTGCCTTGGGTGTTTTTGGCTTCCTTATTGGTTGCAAACTCAAAGATACTGCAAATACCCATTACACCAAGCAGAATAGCCACAATAAGGCTGGAGCTTAAAAAGGTTGCACCGGGGAAAAACATACAATAAACAGCACCGAGAATTGAAAAAACGCCTAAAATACAATTGAAGGTTTTCACAAAATCCTCTCCTTTTCAATAATATACATATTAATCATAACACATAATCAACTCCGTGTACATATCTGCATAAATTTTCTACTTTTTTGCGTAAAAATCAGGTGTTGTTTTGTATAATACTTATACACACCAAGCTTCATAAATACAAATTTTCAAAAAAAATCCGGTTATGTTTATTTATATAAATTAAATCAGTTTTTTTGCTGCTAAAACAGGATAGTTTGCCGAAAATATTCAAAAGCTATAGACAATCGGGCTTTGCTCTGCTAAAATAAACAGGCATAAGAGGGAGTAGTTCGCAGAAAACTGTGGTATTATTCGTCAGTACATACCCTCAGGGTATCGGATATATCTTAAAGAACGAGACTTTTATTGCAGAGTTCCAAGGGGATTTTGCAATAAAAGTCTTTTTTTATTCCCTTAATAAATTCAGGAGGCTTAATATGAAACCGTGGTATCAGATGTCGAAAGACGAAATCTTTGAGAAACTCGGCGTTAACACCGAAGGTCTTTCATCACAAAAGGCAAAAGAACTTTTAGAGAAAAACGGCGAAAATGTTCTTAAAGAAGGCAAAAAGAAAACCGTTTTACAGGTGTTCTTAAGCCAGTTTGCAGATTTGCTGGTAATTATTCTTATTGTGGCAGCTGTAATTTCCCTTATTTCAGGAAATGTTGAAAGCACAATTGTAATTTTTGCGGTTATTATTTTAAACGCGATTTTAGGCACAGCCCAGCATATTAAAGCTGAGAAATCTCTCGAGAGCCTTAAATCTCTGTCTTCACCCAATGCCAAGGTTATCCGTGACGGCGTTAAGATTGAGATTCCATCAAAATATGTTGTAGAGGGCGACATTGTTGTTCTTGAAGCCGGCGACTTGGTTGTTGCCGACGGCAGAATTATTAACAACTACTCCTTACAGGTTAACGAAAGCTCACTTACAGGTGAAAGCACAAACGTTGACAAAAGCGAAGATATTATTGATGGCGAAGTTCCTCTTGCCGACCGCTCCAATATGGTATTCTCAGGAAGCTTGGTAACCTACGGCCGTGCATTAGTAGCAGTAACCGGCACAGGTATGAACACCGAAATCGGTAAAATCGCTTCTCTTATGAATGCCGCAAAGGAAAAGAAAACTCCCTTGCAGAAAAGCCTTGACTCTTTCTCAAAAAAGCTTGCCATTATTATTATGGCAATCTGCGTTTTAGTTTTCGGCCTTTCTATGTTCAACGGCTTCAGAGGCGTGGAAAATCCCGACGTTATGAAAATCGTTATGGATTCTCTACTCTTTGCTGTAGCTTTAGCAGTTGCCGCTATTCCCGAGGCTTTAAGCTCCATTGTTACCATTGTTCAGGCAATGGGTACTCAGAAAATGGCCAAGGAAAATGCAGTTATCAAAGACCTTAAGGCTGTTGAAAGCCTTGGCTGTGTGTCTGTCATCTGCTCAGATAAAACAGGTACACTTACTCAGAACAAAATGACCGTTCAGCGTCTTTACGTAAATGGCAAGAAGATTCACGAAGAAGAGCTTAACTTAGCAGACGTTAACCACAAGCTTCTTCTTTACAATATGGTTCTAAACAACGATTCCAGCATTGTTGACGGCACAGGTATAGGCGACCCCACAGAGTACGCACTTCTTGAGACTTACCGCAAGGTTGGCCTTAACGAAAATGCTCTCAGAACTCAGTTCAAGCGTCTTGAAGAGGTTCCCTTTGACTCTGACCGTAAGATGATGAGCACAAAGTTTATTATCGACGGCAAAACCGTTGTTCTTACAAAGGGTGCTCTTGACGTTATTTTAGACAGAACAGTTAAGATTGCAACCGAAAACGGTGTTCGTGATATTACAGAAGAAGACAAAACCGCAATCTTAGAGCGTAACCGCAAATTCTCAGAAAACGGCCTCAGAGTTCTTACTTTTGCTTTTAAAAACACTGACGAGCCTTTAACAGTAGATACTGAGAAGGACTTTACCTTCTTAGGTCTGGTTTCTATGATTGACCCTCCCAGAGAGGAGTCAAAGCAAGCAGTTGCTGACGCAATTCGTGCAGGCATTAAGCCTGTTATGATTACAGGTGACCACAAAATCACAGCTACTGCAATTGCCAAGCAGATTGGCATTTTCCGTGACGGTGATATTTCTGTTACAGGTATGGAGCTTGACGCAATGACCGACGAAGAGCTTGACGCAACCATTGAGAAAATCTCGGTTTACGCACGAGTTTCACCTGAAAACAAAATCCGCATTGTTGAAGCATGGCAGAGAAAAGGCAACATTGTTTCTATGACAGGCGACGGTGTTAACGACGCACCTGCACTTAAGAAGGCGGACATCGGCGTTGCTATGGGTATTACAGGTACCGAAGTATCAAAGGATGCCGCTTCCATGATTTTACAGGACGATAACTTTGCTACCATTATCAAGGCAGTTGCAAACGGCCGTAACGTTTACCGCAACATCCGCAACTCCATTCTCTTCCTGCTTTCAGGTAATATGGCAGGTACTTTAGCGGTTCTTTACTGCTCAATTATGGGGCTCCCTGCTCCCTTTGCTGCTGTTCATCTTCTCTTTATCAATCTTTTAACCGACTCCTTACCTGCTATCTCAATCGGTATGGAGCCTGCCGCAGGTGATTTACTCAGCCAGAAGCCCAGAGACCCCAACAAGGGTATTCTTACAAAAGACTTTGCAGGTCTTATGCTGGGTCAGGGTGCATTAATCGCAATTGTAACCCTCATTGCATTCTACCTCGGAAATCCTGCTGAGAATCCCGCTTTGGCAAGCACACTTGCTTTTGCAACCCTTACTCTTTCACGTCTTTTCCACGGCTTTAACTGCAGAAGTAACCATTCTATCTTCAAAATTGGTCTTCTCTCAAATATGTACAGCATCGGTGCTTTCTTAGTTGGCACATTGCTTCTTGTAATTGTTCTTTTTGTTCCTGCAATTCAGACTTGGTTTGAGGTTGCTCCCATCAATCAGGAGCAGTTCGGTCTTATCTGGCTTTTAGCATTTATTCCCACATTTATTATTCAGCTTATAAAGGGAATCATCGACCTTGTAAACAGAAAGAAAAGAGTTAAATAAAACTTAATAAAATCACAAAACCGCCTGAGTAAAAAGAATACTCAGGCGGTTGCTTTTGTTAATATTATGTTATAAATAAGCTCTGCTCGGGCAGTCGAGGACGCCTGCCCCTACCATATATAGCTTACCCTTCACTTACCCAATCAGGTGCTGCTTCAAAGCTAACCTCTTTTCCCATATAAGGAAAGGTTATTTTATGCGAAAAAAGCATAGGAGCGTTCAGCTCGCTTCTTGAGCCGTACTTATGGTCCCCCACCAACGGATAGCCTCTGCTTGCAAACTGCACCCTTATCTGGTGGCTTCTGCCTGTGTAAAGACGGATATGCACCAGGCTTTCCTCACCCTCACTGAGCCTTCTGTACTCAAGCTTTGCCTTCTTAACCCCTGCTCTTTGCCTTTTAACAACAAAAACCTTATTCTTCCTTGAGTCTTTAAAAAGCAAATCCTCAAGCACACCTGACTCAGGCGGTGTACCGTGAACCATTGCAAGGTATTCTTTTACCATTTTGCCGTCCTGAATCGCTTTTGAAAGGGTGGCGGTGGTCTTTTTATTCTTGGCATAAATCATAACACCGCCTACGTTTTTATCCAGCCTGTGAAGAGTAAAAAACTCAGAGTCTGAGCCAAACTCTTCACATAAAGCTTTAGGGACTTCACTCTCAGAGTCAAGTCCCACAGGTTTTACAATTACTATTATGTTTTCGTCCTTATAAAGGATTTCCATATTTATCACTTGTCCTGCTTCATTTTGTAGTTGAAGAGTACCACGGCGATAACTGCAATTACCAAAGCATAACCCGAAACCCACAAAATCTCGGGCAGAATTTCTGAAAACTCACCGGAAAGAGCAAATCTGCCTGCTTTTACAGCGTGGATAAAAGGCAAAAGATTTGCAACCTTCTCAAAGGCTCCGCCGATAAGCTCAATATCAAACCAAGTGCTTGAAAGCCATGCAGAAAGGTTTGTAAGCAGTGCACCGCACACTCCGCCTACCATTTTATCATTAAATATTGTTCCGCACAAGAGGCCTAGTGCAATATAAAGAATTGCTGTGGGAATATTAACTAAAATTGCAGGGAAAATATTGGGAGTATACTCAAGGCCCATAAAGAAAGCCGCAATATAACAAACAATTGTCTGCATCAAAGAAATGGGAATCAGAGGAAGAGTATAACCCACAATATACTGAGAAGGCTTAAGCGGAGATGTAAAAAGTCTTAAAATAAAGCTTGTGCATCTGTCCTTTGAAACAATTGTAGCAGTAAAAAGCGAAATAAAGCTTAAGCCGAAAACCGCCACACCGGGCAAAAGATTATTTATATCAAAAAGTGACATTCCAGCTTCTTTGGGAATGCTGTTATTAATTGCAGAAAGAAGCACCAAAAGCACCAACGGAAACAGTATTCCGAAAATCAGAGTAAATATATCACGGATAATTTCCTTTGTGTTTCTGCCTGCAAACACCAATGTTCTTCTCATAATTTATACCTCATCTTCGGCAATTCTTATGAATGCCTCTTCAAAATCTTCTGTGCCTGCCTTAGCCTTAAGCTCATTGGCAGTACCCTCTGCCTTAAGCACACCTTTAGCCATAATGCCGATTCTGTCAGAAAGTGCCTCGGCCTCTTCAAGATAATGGGTGGTAAGGATGATTGTGATTTTGCCTTTAAGCTTTTCGATATGCTTCCAGAGTTCACGGCGTGCCAGAACATCAAGACCCAAAGTAGGCTCGTCCAGAAACACAATCTCAGGCTCAGAAATAAGTGCCATAGCAATGCTGAGTCTTCTCTGCCAGCCGCCTGAAAGGGTTTTTGCACGGCTTTTTTCAATATCAGCCATATCAAAGTCCTCAATCATTTTTGTGGCCTTTGCCTTTGCCTCAGCCTTTGAAAAGCCAAAGATTCCTGCAATGAACTCAAGGTTTTCTCTTACTGTAAGGTTAGGGGCAACAGAGGTTTCCTGAGGAGAAACGCTTATAATCTGCTTAACGGCGGTTTCGTCCTTAATAATGCTTTTGCCCATAAGCTCGGCGTTGCCATCTGTAGGCTTAATCAGGCAGGAAAGCATTTTAATAGTGGTTGACTTACCTGCACCGTTAACACCCAAAAGTGCGTACATCTCGCCTTTATTAACTGATAAATTCAGGTTATTTACTACGGTTTTTTCTTTGTATTTTTTTGTTAGGTTATTTGTTTTTATAGCAAGCATATTAACCTCCGAATGTAAAAATAGGCATCTTATTTATTTTGGCAAAAGCCATGCCTCGGTTGTCGCCTACAACCAGAAGTTTGTCGCCGGGCTTAATGTCGTAAACCTTTCTGGCGTGCTTGGGAATAACCACCTGACCTCTTTCGCCTACTTTAACCAATCCGAAAACATATCTGCCCTCTGAGGGCTCTTCTTTATACTCGACGGTTTCGTCAATGGAGCTCATAACAAAGGCATCCAGCGAAACTTCAAAAAGCACCGCCATATCCGCGCACTTCTGGATATCAGGCAAAGATTCGCCTGCCTCCCACTTTGCAACACTCTGGCGTGATACTCCGATTTTCTCGGCTAAGTCTTCCTGAGAAAAACCACACTTGTTTCTTAAATACTTAATATTCATACCAATCATATTTTTTCATTCCTTTCGAGGTCCATTATAGCACCGTTTAAAGGGGGGCACAACCACTTAACCTTAACAAAGAATGTTAAACTTAGTTGCACTTTAACCGCCCAAGGGCTTTCCAACTTTTAAAAATAAACTTAAAGGTAATCTTTCATACACCATAGGATATCATCGCGCTTATGCACAAAAAAGCCGCCGTTAATCAAAACGGCGGTTTCTTACAATACTATTAATTTGCAGGCACAAAGGGAAGTTCGATTTTCTGAACTTCTGTAGCAGTCTCAGCTACTGTTGTTTCGCTCTCAGGCTCGGTAACTGCCTGAGTATTATCAACACTGCCTGAATCGCTTGTATTACCCTGAGGAACCGTAATAAGTTCCAAGTCGTTTTCGCCCTGAGAAGGCTCAGGTACAAAATCTGATGTATCTGTGCTTTCAGCACTATGGCTTCCATCAGGAGCATCGGCCGCATTTGTAGCAGATGCGGTAACTGTTGCTTTGGGTTGTGTTTCGTCTGCGGCAGGGGCATTTGTGTTACAACCTGCCATAGAAAACATCAACATCGCAAAAGCTGCTATAAAAATAATAATCTTTGACTTATTCATAAAATCTTTCCTCAAATTTATTTAACGGGCACAAAGGGAAGCTCAATGGGTTTATTGGGATCGCGGGTAGCTTCTGTTGCCGGAGTTGTTTCGGTAGGTTCGGTAATTACTGCAGAAGAGCTTGGCTGAGTTACCTCTGTGGGGTCAGTTACTACTGCGGAAGAGCTCGGCTGAGTTACCTCTGTGGGGTCAGTTACTACTGCGGAAGAGCTCGGCTGAGTTATCTCTGTGGGGTCAGTTACTACAGCGGAAGAGCTTGGCTGAGTTACCTCTGTGGGGTCGGTTACTACAGCGGAAGAGCTTGGCTGAGTTACCTCTGTGGGGTCAGTTACTACTGCGGAAGAGCTTGGCTGAGTTACCTCTGTGGGGTCGGTTACTACTGCAGAAGAGCTTGGCTGAGTTATCTCTGCGGGGTCGGTTACTTTTACAGAGGAGTTAGGCTCGGTTTTTTCTGCGGAAGGCTCTGTGCTTTTGCCTGCGTCAGGCTCTGTTACAGAAGTAGAAGCAGACTTAGAAGAAGCAGGCTCTGTAAAAACAGTTGTTGTTACTGCCTCTGTTTCTTTTTCAGGTGCAAAAAGCTCATCAACAAGGCCTGCAATCCACTTCTGCAAATGGGTAGCGTCTTTGATGTTTACGCCCTCTTTACCGTCAACATCGGCAAGCTCAAGCTGAAAATCCGGAACAACGGTTATTTTTGCAAGATGCTTCTGAATAAGGGTTGCATCCTTGATGTTAACCCTTTCATCGAGGTTAACATCGCCCTGTTTATATTCCACTACGGGAAGAATAGGCAGGTCATTACCATTTGCGAAAGCAACTACTGCACCTGCCGATAAAATAAATGCTATTGTAAGAACTAAAGACAGAACCTTTTTAATCATAAAAACTCCTCCTTATTATTGACCTTGTTTTGAATAAGCTTCTTTAAAAGGCACTACTCTGCCGTCGGCTTCCTTAACACTTACATTATCAAGAGTTTTGGAAAACTGACCGCGGATTTCTGCAAGATATACCTTGTAAAGCTCTTTTTGCTCCGCAGTTTCAGCTTCGGTAAGCCCCTCTGATTTTTTCTTTTTTGCAAGCTCATTAATTCTTGCAATCATTTTTTTATCCATAAAATCACCTTTTGCACATTATCTACACAATATAATAACATAATTAAAATCTATTTCAAGTCATTGTATTATCTTTTTATATATGATATCATAAATTCAGCTTTTTGAAAAGAGGACAATAATATGAAAAACGAGGAATTCAGCCTTTTTAAACCTCAGGGTATAACCGTTACTTACCGCACCCTCAGCAAGGAGGCCATAAACGATTTATCCGTGGATTTTTTATGCAATGCTTTAACCAAAGACCCCTATGAGCTTAATGTTATAAAGGAGCTTTTGATAAATATCACCGATAACGAAGAGGTTATTAAATACCGTTGTGATGTTTTTGAGGATTTTTTAAACTATCCGAACCTCAGAGAAAACTTAACAGCTCTGCTCTTAAAGCTTAAAGATTTAAGAGAGATAGAAAGATTTCAGAAAGACACCGAAGCCTCTTCCCTATGGCAGCTTATAAACCGCTTACGCGAGCTTGACGGCTACGCAGACTGCATTACCGCCATAAAGGAAACCTTAGAGCAGATTGACGTAAAATCCGCAGGTCTTCTTAAGCTTAGGGAAATGGTGCAGGCAATTTATTCTGACAACGGCTTTACTGAGCTCAAGGCAGATATTACAGAAATGTTCTCTATGGTAAGGGATATAAAAAGCATTACCTTGGGCGTTAATCTTGATTCCTTGCTCCGCCCTAAAACCGTAGGTGTAATTTCCATAAATGACAAAGCATTTACCGATAGCGGTCTGCTTAAGAAGTTTATGAACTTTGCCTCAAATCAAAGCGAGCTTAACCACGGCAACGATGTATCTGTTTTTACTCATTTTCATCCTACCAATCCCTCTACAGCGAGCTTTGGATTAGGCACCGCTGTAGTAGGTGCACAAAAAGAGCTTTCACACTTCGAAAATTCGGGTCTTACAGGTGCAGACCCTATGTCCGATGCACTTAAAAAGGTGGTTACCGATATTTTAAAGCGTACCGTAAACAACCTTAAGTCAACCCTTAACAAATACGTAGGCAACAGCGGCTACACCTTTATAACGCTGATGCCCGAAATCACATTTTACATCCGCTTTGCTGAGCTTATGGACAAAATTAAAGCAAAAGGCTTTAACCTTTGCAAAGCCGAGATTTTAAAAAGCGAAGAAAGGCTCACAGATGCCAAAGGCATTTATAATCTTAAACTTGCCATAAAAGCTATAAATGAAGACGACAGCATTAAAGCCGAGGATATTGTTACAAACGATTTTAAGTTTGACGAAAATGCACGTATTTACATTCTCACAGGCCCTAATCGAGGCGGAAAAACCACCATAACTCAGGCTGTAGGACTGGCTTTCTTACTTGCACAGAACGGCATATATGTTCCTGCCTCATCTATAAGCTTAAGCCCTGCCGACAACATCTTTACACACTTTCCTGCCGACGAAAACGACACCGTGGATTTAGGCAGACTCGGCGAAGAAAGCAAGCGCCTTGCCGAGATTTTCTCATCTGCTACCAAGAAAAGTCTGCTTCTTTTAAACGAAAGCCTTGCCACAACCAACGTATCAGAAGGACTTTACATTGCCAAGGATGTTATTAAGGCAATGAGATACTTAGGCGTAAGATGTATTTTTAACACCCATATGCACGACCTTGCCAGAAACCTTGAAGAAATAAACCAAGGTATAGAGGGAGAAAGCAAAATCGAAAGTATGGTAACAGGAGTAGAAAATGGTAAACGCTCCTTTAAAATATTCATTCTGCCTCCTCAGGGAGTAAGCTACGCAAAGGATATCGCTGTTAAATACGGCGTAACTTTTGAGAATATTAAGAGCGAGATTGATAAACGTCCCGCTGACTAACAAATGAAGCCGCCGCCGGAAAAATCCGACGGCGGCTTCGCAGATATATATTAAGAATTGTGGGGAAAGCTGTTTACAAGACAGGGCTTTTCGAACAATTGTAAAGTCCTGTCTTCCAAGGTACTTACTGTACCTCTGTATATCATACAGCTTTTGGGCTGTATCAATCGTTTACAGAATCGAGATCAACTGTATAAACACCTGTTGCCTCGGGATTACTTATTAAAACAAGGCCCTCTGCATCTGCAACTTCAATTGTAATATCTGCAAGGTCGTCAATTTGCGTCTGTTCCTCTTCAAGGTTTGCGGCACTTGCAGTGCAAGCCATGGCTGTAATGGCTGATACAAGCGTAAGTGCTGACATTGCAATTGCAACTACACGCTTGAATTTTTTGTTCTTCATTTTTGTTTCTTTCATAATCATATACTTCCAATCTTTTTGCCAAAGTCCTTCCAACCACTCTGGCATTAATTTATTCAGTCGTTTCTCTCGACTGTGGCTATAGCTTATCACATAAATCTAACCACAACAACAATTTGGGATAAAAGAGCGATTTTTGGGAGGAAAGACGTATTCTTATATAAATTTAATCAAAATCCACAGTATACCCAATGCAAAAAACACCCCGGCAAGCACAATAGCAGAATTTATAAAAGCATTAAACTTCTTTCTTTTATTAAGAATATCAATTGATACGCCCACTAAAATCAAAAAAATAATAAAGAAAAAATAGTAAAGCTTATTATCTGTGCTCAACAAATCGTATAAAAGATATTCTGTACCAAGAAAGAAAATACTCAGTATAAAAGTATATTTAATAAAATCCCATATCTTTATCATTACGTTTTTCATTTTAAACTCCTGAATCCAAACAAAATTCAATAAACACAACCAAACTCAATCTGCAAGCAAAACTCCCTGAGCCGTATTTGACACAGGGGGTTGCTTTGTATGAAAAAGTTATTGAGAAATCATATTTATATTAAGAGAAGTAAGTATCTACTGCAAAAAGTGCAGAACCGTCAGTAATTGTGCCGTTTTTAAACACGCAACCGCTTGCAGAACACACATGAAGTATACCGTTGTTTACCTCGCAGATATTACCCATTGCTCTTTTTCCGCATCCTCCCCAACGGCGTACAAGTGTTGAATTTTCCACTTTGCAGTATTCAACCGTACCGTTATTAACGCCTGTAATACCGCCTAAATAATCAGAGTTGCCAAGCTGAACCAAACTGTTTTTTACCGTACAACTGCTGATAACACCGTTGTTTTGCTTTGCAATTACAGCACTACCTTTTGCCAAACTGTCGTCACTCCATACGGTAGCGTTATCAAGGTTAAGCTTTTTAACACAAGCGTTTTTGCCCAGTATAGCAAAAAGTCCCTGAATATTGCCTGAGTCTTCACCCTCTACATCAGCACCATAATTTAAGTTGCTGATGGTATGGCCCTGACCGTCAAACGTACCGTTAAACTGAATGTCCTTTGTACCGATCATTTCTCGCTTTGTCCAGTCCTCAGTTTTACAGTCGATATCATCTGCAAGAATATAGTTTCCGTTAATGTATTCTTCTTTACCGCTGTTTACCATATAACCTACACGGCAAAGGTCATCATAATCTTCTACAATAAAATTGCCGTTAATATCAAGTTCAAGGGCTACAGGCGATGTGTTAACCGTTACAGTAAGGTTGTTGGAATAAGGTACGGAGTAAGCCAAAGCTACAGAGCCGTCTTCATTAACAATAAGCTGATCCCTGCCAAGGGTCTCTGTAGAAGAGCCGAGCTGAACTGTTATGGACGAAATCTCAAATCCGCTGAGGGGCGCTATATTGATATATGCTGTTTCACCTGAGGTTGCAAGGCCTGTTTCATAGCTATAATCAGCACCTGAGATTGTTGCCTCAGCTCTGTCTGAGAGCACCTCTACCTTGCCCTTGAAATTGTCATCTTCGGGAAGGAGTAAAATTGCGTAGCAGGAGCTTGATTTATTGGCACTGCCCTTTCTGTTTGACTGAAGGTTATAAAGGTCTATAGCAGAATTTGTCCAAGTTTTTGTGAAGGTATGCTCTGCTGTACAGTCAAGCGCCGGAAGAACAGTGTAGCTTGTGGGAGCACCTTGCTCTGAAGGGTTTGTGGGAGAATTAAGCATAAAATAAACATTGTTATCCCCTGTATAACCAAGAAAATCTGAAAAATAGCTCTTAATGGAGGAGTTGCAAAGATTATAATAACTGCTGTTTAAAATATCATGTAACTGTTCTTCGTTAGAAATACATTTAAAGTTCTTGTAGCCGTCAGAATATACACCCTGAACCAGATTGTAGTAATCGCATCTTGGCATATGCAGGTCATAAAGCATAGTGAAGTTCTCTACATTGTGGTCAAAAAACTGACACTTTGTCTGGTATTCTTCAAGGCTTTTACCGTCAAGTATATAAAATGGTTTAACCTGTGCATGAGAAGAATCCGCCCGCAAAACTATTGCAGCATCTTTATTAAAGCTAACCTTCTGAGATATTGCGGCATTATTAGCCATACCTTTTGATGGGTTTATATGCAAATCAATAGCAATAGAAGACTCAACCCTGCCCTTTACAGATTCATTCAAATAAAAGTTATAATCAACAGAATTTCTGAAGTTATTAATAGTAAGGGTTTGTGTCTGAGCATCCTCAGACGTAAGATACTCGCTTATATAAAGCCAATTACCGCTTATCGTAATATAAACCTTGCTGTTATACCACTCTGAAACTCTGGTATCTGTTGATTCTAAAACACTATAGAAATTATCTGCAGACTCCTTGTAAATACCATCGAGCTCATCCTTGGTATACATTTTTGATGTTTTGATACCGCCTGAGCTTATCCCCTGAAAATACTCGGCACGCATACCGATAAACTCCTGATACATAAGCATTACTTTTGTAATCTCAAGAAGCTGTTTCTTTGCGGAATCCATAACAAAATCATACTGCTGAGAGCTGAAGGGATACATTTTGTATGCAAGCTGAGCCGCTTTGTCAATAAATCTTGTGCCTATGATTGAATCATTGGAATTTAAAAGTGCCGAAAGGTCTGCAAGGCAATTATAAAAACAGCTGTCTACAGAAACTTTAGGCTCTTTTACTCCGCCGATTTTACAATTAGTGTATCCGTCTTCTAAATCATCGCCTACAACTGATGCAATGAAATCATTTTTTGCCTTTTCGGCAGCCTGTTTATTCGCTGCTGTTTCGTTTTTCTTATACTCAGCTACAGCCTCAACATAATCTTCATAATATGCTATTGCGTTTGTAAAACCGTACTTACTTATTACGTTGCTTACCTGATTTTGATATGCATTGCACATAGCATCATAGTCTGTTTTTAAGCCTAATTTTTCAACCGCACTTAAAATCTCTTTGTTCTGAGTATTAAGAGTACCGACTTCGTCTAAAAGCTGCTCACACATAGCTGAGATTTCAGACAGCTTAAAGGACACGTTACTTCCGCCGCAAAGCCACGAATTTATAGATGCAGCACTTTCTTTAAAGTCATCGTCATCGGTGGTGTTGGCAATAGTAACCAAGGCGTATCCAAACCACGAAAGGTCTTTGGACAACGAGGATTTAACTGTTCCCGATATATCCGATGCACTTACGGATAATACGCAGGCGGAAAACGCCATGCATAAAACCAATAATACCGCAACGCATTTTTTAAATATTTTTTTCATTTTAATCACTCCGTTTTGGGGTCAACTTATGGGGGCTTCCCACAACTGTGACTATAGCAAAGTGAGCATAAAAAAACACGTTTCTGGGATGAAACGCGTTTTTTAGGGATGAAAGAAAAGTTACTTTATTATAGGTTTACAACAGCTTTACAAAGATTTAACAGAACACTCTATTTGTTAAGTGCTTCCTGCCACTTTGCCTCTTTAAAACCTATGAGAATAAAGCTGTCAGATATCAGCAAGGGCCTTTTCACCAACATTCCGTCAGAGGCTAAAAGACTGAGCATTTCTTCTTCGCTCATAGAGGGGATTTTGTCTTTAAGCTCCATCGACCTGTACAAAAGCCCGCTGGTGTTGAAGAATTTCTTTAAAGGCTCTTGGCTTTTCTCAAACCAAGCCTTAAGCTCAGAGGCAGTGGGGTTATCCTCCTTAATATCTCTTAAAACATATTCAACGTTATTATCCTTAAGCCAAGCTTCAGCCTTCTTGCAGGTAGTGCACTTAGGATAACAAATAAACGTAATCATAATTTTCCTCCTTTTATATGATATATAGATTTTATCATATTGCTTTTCTTATATCAACGCAAAAATACAGTTTGCCAATGGGCAATTTTAGCTCAAATTTTTATCTCTATTTTATTGACTTTATGGAAAAAAAGGACTAAAATTATAAAATAGCGGTAGATTTTTTAATTTATCACATATTATAACTTAGAGAGGTGAGAGTTAATGGACGCAGGAAGTAGTACCGGCACGGTTCCCGGGCGAAGTTGCAGTGTAAATTTTGCAGATTTTTCTGCGTTTATTAGCTTTACTGCTGCAATATAAACTGAGGGAAAAGTGTCTTTTACTTCCGCCTATTACTTTTAGGAGGAACACTTTATGGAAAGGAACTTTGTAACTGTTGATGTAACAATCAACAAACTTCTTGACGAAAAGAAGTACAAAACCCTCAGGGACATCCTTACCACTATGAACGCCTACGACATCGCCTGCCTTTTTGGCGATATTCACGACTCAAAGGTTCAGGTTCTTTTCAGAATGCTGCCCAAAGAGCTTGCCGCTGACGTTTTTGTTGAAATGGATGAGGATACCCAAGAGTTTTTGATTAAAGGCTTTTCTGACAGCGAGCTTAAAGAAGTTGTCGATGAGCTTTCAGCCGATGATGCGGTTGATATTATTGAAGAAATGCCTGCCAACGTTGTAAAAAGAATTTTACGTCAGGCAGACGCAGAAACAAGAAAACAAATTAACGAGCTTTTAAAATACCCCGACGACAGCGCAGGCTCCATTATGACAACGGAGTTTGTAAATCTTCGTCCCGGTATGACCGTTGACCAAGCAATTTTAAGAATCCGCCGAACAGGTATTGACAAGGAAACTATCTACACCTGTTACGTTACCCATGACAACGGAAAGCTCGCCGGTGTTATTACTATCAAGGATATCTTACTTGCAGATGAGGACGATATCATTGAAAACCTTATGGAGGAAAACGTTATCTCCGTAGGAACTTTAGACGACCAGGAACATGTTGCTCAGATTATCCGCAACTACGACTTTCTTGCGGTTCCTGTTGTTGACACCGAAAACCGACTTGTTGGTATCGTTACCTTCGACGACGCAGTTGACGTTATGGAGGAAGAAACCACCGAGGATATCCAGAAGATGGCGGCTATTACATCCTCTGACAAACCCTACACCAAAAGCGGCGTTTTCGAAACTTGGTGGCACAGAATTCCATGGTTATTATTGCTTATGATTTCTGCTACATTTACGGGCATAATAATCTCAAGCTGCGAAAGCCTGCTTCAGGGCGAACTTATTATTTTAACGTCTTTTATTCCAATGCTAATGGGCACAGCCGGTAACGCAGGCAGCCAGTCCTCAGTTACCGTTATCCGTGCTCTTTCCCTTGAAGAAATCGAATTCAAGGATATTTTCTGGGTTATCTTTAAAGAATGCAGAGTTTCAATCATCTGCGGTGCAACCCTTGCAATTGTTAACTTCGGAAAAACCCTGCTTATTGACGGTTGGTTACTGCAAAATCCCAAGGTCACACCTGAAATTGCACTTGTCGTCAGCTTAACAATATTTGTTGTTGTAGTTGTGTCAAAAATCGTCGGCTGTTCATTGCCGATGGTAGCAAAGAAAATTGGTATGGACCCTGCAGTTATGGCAAGCCCCTTTATTACCACAATCGTTGATATTGTATCTCTTTTGGTCTTCTTTGCTATTGCCACTCTCGTACTTCAAGCATAAGAGGGTCGTCAGCTTTGAAACTAAGATTTATTTCACTATTTATCGCCACAGCGGCCATTATCTCGGCTTGCTGTGGTGTTTTTTATGCTCAGAATCAAGAAACAGAGGTTATTTCTTCTCACAGCATTTCTGCTGAATCAGAGTTTGTATTCAGTTTAGAAACCGCTAAAAACAGTCTTCGGCTTTGCTCGCTTGCGGGTTATCCCGAAAATCTGAATGCCGTTTTAACAAACGAAGGATACGAAGATATAGAATATTTTCAGTACGAAAACTCTATAAAATCAGACAACAAGGCAGGGCTTGTTCTTTGCCGTAAAAAAAACTTATTAATGGCGATTATCAGAGGCACCAAGGACGAAGAGTGGTACTCTAACTTCTATATAGGCGAAGGAGTTCAGCACGCAGGCTTTTCCAAAGCTGCTGAGCTGGCAATTCAAAACGTCAACAATTATATGAGCCGACACTCTTTGAACAAATCAGACACCGAAATTTTTGTAACGGGTCACTCCAGAGGAGCCGCAGTAAGTAACTTAGTGTCAGCTAAGCTTATTGATGAAAACAAGTTTAAGTCTGTATGCGCCTATAATTTTGCCTGCCCTAATACAACAATGATAGAAAACGCCGAGGATGAAAAGTACAAAAGTATAGTAAACATTATTAATCCTCAGGATTTTATCTGTTACATTCCTCTTCCTCAATGGGGTTATAAACGCTATGGAAAAACCATAGAACTCCCTGATTATGACACCATAAATTTTGAAATCCTTTATGAGGAAATGAAAAAATCATATTTGGCAGAAACCTGCAGTGAGCTTAGGGATTTTCCCAAAAAAGGCAAGGACGTAGAAAACATCATTAATTATTTATACCTTATAGCTCCTACACCTGAGGATTACTACCAAAAAGAAATTACCGTAGGCAGTTACAGGCTTACTATGTACGACTATATGATGAAGTTGGCTGCAGTTATGAGCGGCGAAAATCCTCTTTTACACGGACTTTTTATGCTTAGCTGTAAGTCAATTCCGGAAGTTTCGGCGATTACGGAATTCGTTTTCAGCGGACTTACTGAGAAAGAGCTGAAAACCACTACCTCTTTAGATAAAACCCCCGTAGTGGTAAATCATATGCACGATGCATATATGGCATGGTTCAACGTTCTGAATGAGGAATATTTTTACGAAAGGCTGAAATAAACATGATAAACAGAAAAGTGGCACTTATAGGAACAGGAATGGTAGGAATGAGCTTTGCATACTCGGCACTTAACCAGAACGTCTGCGACGAATTAGTGCTTATTGATATTGATAAAAAGCGTGCCGAAGGCGAAGCTATGGACCTTAACCACGGTCTTGCTTTTTCCCATTCCAGTATGAAAATTTATGCAGGAGACTATAAAGATTGCAAAGACGCAAGCATAGCCGTAATCTGTGCAGGTGTAAACCAGAAACCCGGAGAATCCAGACTGGAACTGCTAAAAAGGAACTATAACGTTTTTAAGTCAGTTGTTACTTCTGTTACAGAAAGCGGCTTTGGCGGAATTTTTCTTGTTGCTACAAATCCCGTAGATATAATGACCCGAATAACCTATGAGCTTTCAGGATTTAACCCATCTCGGGTAATTGGCTCGGGTACTACCCTCGACACAGCAAGACTAAGATACCTTTTAGGAGACTACTTTTCCGTAGACCCCAGAAATGTACACGCCTATATAATCGGTGAGCATGGAGACTCAGAATTTGCCCCTTGGAGCCAAGCCATGATATCCACCAAGCCCCTTTCCAAGATTATTAAAGATAATCCTCATAAATTCAGAAGCGAGGATATGGAAAAAATTGCCGCCAAAGTCAGAGAAGCCGCGCAAAAAATCATCACCGCAAAAAAAGCCACCTACTACGGCATTGGTATTGCAATAACAAGAATTGTAAGGGCAATTTTAAACGACGAAAACACCGTGCTGACAGTATCTGCCCGACTTAAAGGCGAATACGGCGAAAAGGACGTTTTTGTAGGAACACCTTGCATAGTAGGGAAATCAGGTGCTGACAGACTTATTGAGCTTGACTTAACTGAAGGCGAACTTAAGAGTTTTTCTCACTCCTGCGAAATTCTCAGCAGAGAATACGAAAGTCTTAATTTATAAAAATCACAAAATGTAGAAAATAACAGTTTACAAACCACAATATTTATGATATACTTTCATATATATTATGGGTGAAAATGTAAAATTCCGCTCAAATGGGGTGTAAACTGTATGAAAATCTCCCGTGCTAAAATAGAAGGCTACGAATTTACAACCAAAAAAGGCAAATATTATGAGGGCAAAGGCGTTGACGCCGCTTTAGAAGAAATTGCCGACGACGTTGAGGAGCTTTTGGACGAGCTTCACGAACAAAACAAACGCATAAGAGAGCTGGAAAACCGCGAAAAAGACGTTACCGAGGCACTTTTAATGGTTAAAAAGCTTTCTCAGGAAATAATAGAACGTGCAAAAAGCGAAGCTGAAAAGGCAGTTATGGAAAAAGCTGCCGAGGTGCTTACTCTTAAAGAAGAAATTGCTGAGCTTAAAACCCTGCGTGACAATTACAAAAAAGAGCTTCTGGCAGAAATAAATACAATCTCTGCAAAAACCCGTGAAGCTGTTGATAACATAGGCGAATGATAAAATCCCACCGAAAATCGGTGGGATTTTTTGAAGGTTAGCCACTAAAAAAAGCCTTTCATTGTTTTAATATTCTGCTCCTCGGTTTTCTGCAATTTGTCTGAAAGACTTAAAATGTCGTCATCATTACCGTCGTACTCGCCGCGGTTTTTCATTAACTTTGTAACGCCCATAGTGCTGCCCTGAATCATCATCTCGGCAATTTTAGCTGAGGAATGGTCGGTCATAGTTTTCATCGCTGAAGTCATCTCAGAACCCATTTTAGCCATAGGGCTGATGTGCTTTATTTCTGCATTTCTGGCTTTAAGCATTTCGGCGGCTTCGGCATAGATTTTATCATATTCTTTAGCCTGTACCCTGAGAGCCTCTCGCATTCTTTCGTCGCGGGTATAATCCATAACCGAATCAATTCCTACCTTGCCCATTTCTGCATTTTTGAAAATAAGATTTAAAAACTCGTTATCGTTCATAATAAAAATCACCTCTCTGCTATTGTTTGCAGAAAGGTGATTTTTTATTTGCGTATTACGTTATTTTAATTTTTTCTTTTACTCTGAATTATTATTCAGAAATTTCCATTGTTTCTACAACAATAGTAACGTTTGAATAAGGAACCGAATAATCGAATGAGCAGAGGTTGGTTTCCGTTCCTTCGCAAATAACCTTTGTGTCTGTTACTTTCTCAGGGTTGCTGATGTCGTTATGGTACTCAACCCACACACTTGAAACCACATAGTTTTCGGGGAGGGTAATGTCCACATCCACCTTCTTGCCCGATACTGCTGTGCCGTCAGACTCATTATATGTATCATATGTTTTTTCTCTTCCGGTTTTATCAAGTGTTGTGTAATCTGAAACTTCTACACTGCCTGTGCCGATAATCTTTGTATCCACCTTGCTTCTGATTTCATCATCCTGAGGAACAAGGATTAATGTATACAGGGAATTTGTCTTGTTTTCGCTGTCTTTCCTGTCAGACTGAAGGTTATAAAGGCTCATATCTTCAGACTTCCAAGTGTCATTGTAACCGAGCTCGGATTGCATATTAAACACAGGGAAATGAGTATATTCAGTACCGCATGTTTTATCATCCATATATGTATCTCCGCTAAGAAGCAGATATACAGGCTTTTTTGAGCCGTAGCCGATTATTGATGAGAAGTAAGAATAAGGTGTCTTGCAATCATTAACTGAATAGTATGTTTCGTTAACCAAATCCTTTAACTGCTCAGGGTCTGAAACAGGAACATAATTGTTTACACCGTCGGTAAATACACCTGTGGTAAGGTTGTAGTAATCACAGTTTAAGTAATGTCTGTCATAAAGATGCAAGCCGGGACCGTGAGAGTTTTCGTCGTTAATGTCAAAATTTTTAAGTAAACAATTGTCATTGCCGACGAGAACATAATAGGGAGTAAATACTAACTCACCGTTTTCAACTTTAACCGAAGCATCCTTGTTGAAAGACATATACTGCTCTGTTGTTTTAGCATAAGTGCCTTTATTGGAATTATTCTTAAGGTTTCTTGTTGATTTAAAATTCTCATTTTCAAGTGTAAAGCTTTCGCTTTCTTCATCATAATAAGCTGTGGTTGAGTCACCGCGAACGTATTTCTCAAGTGTTGTGTAAGCATCTGATTCTATTAAATAGATTTCTCCGTTAAGGAAATTACTGATAGAATCGTTGTAATATTCAATCAAATCTTCATAGTATGTTTCGTAATATGTGTCCCACCATTCGTCAGCATTCACATCAGGGTTTTTTACCATATACTCAGCCCTGTGAGCTACATAATCCTGATACATCATAACCATATATGTAACATAATTAATCTGGTACTGAACAGCATAATCAATAAACTCTGCCTGCTCGCTGCTTGTGGGGAATGCATAGTAAGCATACTGAGCAGCTAAATCAATAAATCTTGAACCCATAACAGAAACACCGCTATAAGGATCCAGCTCAGCAAGCATTGCCTTTATTGTACCTGTTATAACAGTATCTATATAATCACTTTTGTACAGTGTTGTTTCGTCAACATTTTTTTCGCCTGTAGCAGTAATGTAATATTTTACCAGCTCGTCAATATAAGCATCCTCGTAATCCTCAATGGTTTCGCCTTTTGGCATAATCCACAAGCCGCTTGCATATGCAAGATACTCACGGTACTTTGTATATGCTTCTGAAAAATTATATGTTGATTCGTCAAACTTTGTAATGTAATCTGTTACCTGCTCTTTCCAAGCTTTGTCACATTCTTTTTTGAGGTTAGTTACAGTTTTTTTATCCATTTTTTGGCTGATTTCGCTAACAATGGAATCTATTCCCTTTGTTACTTCCAGAATCTCATTACAGGTATTCTGTAACTCTGCAAGCTGTTCATCGGTAGTATCACCGCCGCAGAAGTTGTTGTTGATAAAAGAAGTAACCATTTCAACGGATTTACTGTCTGTAGCTTCGCCTAAGGATTCTAATATCTTGCCTGCTGTACTAGCTGCCCTTGAGTAAAACTCCCAAGCACGCCAATCACTGAAGGAATCAGCTCCTACACCGGAAGCGTAGGTTGTCATCATAGACACGGGAACTAAAGAAATACACATACACAGTGTAAGTACTATTGTTATTAATCTTAATTTTAAATTCTTTTTCATATTAATCACCTATAAATTGTGTTATTTTATATTTATTATTTATTTTAATCTGTAATTCAGTTTTTTAGTTTATATAATTCAATTTAAAGCAATTAATAATGTCACGCCAGTGCACCCGGCAAATAGTGGGTGAACATTTTTGTTCGTCTCCTTTCCTTGACCTTGTGACTACACTATACTCCGATAATTTTATGTTTTCAACAAATTGGGATAAAGGGTTTATTTTGGGGATAAACAGATAATTCCGTGTTATTTTCCATTAATTGTGACGGTTTTGGGAAAATTCGCCCAATTTGCCTTTGCAGGTTGAAATGATAAAGCTTTTCTGTTATTATAGTATATATAATGGGTAAGTTTAGGCTACATATTATAAATTTACAAAAAGCGAGGTATATTTATGGACGAAAAGAATCTTAATCCTATGGAAGAAGAAAATACTCCTGAAGTTGTAGAAGTGGACACTCCTTCCGATGATACAACTAAAACTGCCGAAACTGAGGCAACACCCGAAAAGGAAAGCAAAGGCGGATTTATGGAGTTTTTCAAAAGACGCAAAGCTCTGGTAATTGTAATTGCAGTTGTTGCTGTACTGATTATATGCGGTGTTGCTATTGCTCTTGTGGGTATATTAGGTATTGACACTTCCGTGGCTACTCCTGACGAGTCTACAGTAGAAACCACAGCAGAAACCACAGTTATTGCTACCGAAGCCCCCGGTATGGAAGACACAACCTGGCCTGACGGTACACCCTACGAGGAAAAGCAGGACTGGGCAGCTTTAAAGAAAATCAACACAGATATTAAGGGATGGGTTACTTTCCACAATGCCCCCATTAATTACCCTGTTCTTAAATCTGAGGAAGACGGTGTAGGCTATCAGTACTACCTCTACCGCGAATATGACAAGTCATACAGTTATGCAGGCAGTATTTTTATTGACTACAGAAGCAAGGAAAGCGTGAACAGCAAAAACATCCTTACTCACGGTCATTCCATGGGCGACGGCTCTATGTATATGGGACTTATCGATTACGGCAAGTGGGAGCCTGATATGGAGTTCTACAAAAAGAACCCAACTCTTTTCTTTAACACTCCCGAAGGCAACGAACAATGGGTTGTTTTTTCAGTACTTAAAACAAACACTCTTGAGGCACACGGTGACTTCTTCAACTACCTTATGGGCGATTTCAGCTCTGAGGCTCAGTTTATGAACTACGTTTACAATATGAAAGTCCGCTCACTTATAGATATTCCTGTTCCTATTAATGAAGACGACCAGATTATTACGCTTTCTACCTGCTCTTACGAGTTTGACGATTTCAGAACTGTTATTTGTGCAAGAAAGATAAGAAACAACGAGGATATTTCAAAGTATATCAAGGATGCAAAGCCTGCTGAGAATCCCGTATGGCCTGACGTTTACTACAACAACTTCGGCGGTGAACGCCCCGAAGTTACAACCTTCAAAACAGAGCTTCAGAACAAGAACGTTCCTTGGTATGACGGTAAGGGCAAACTTGAAGGCAACGAGTGGCTTGTAACTACAACAGGCACATCCTCCTTTACAGTTTCCTTTATTAACTACGACGGTACTATCATAACCACACAGACGGTTCCCAAAGGTCACTCC
This sequence comes from Ruminococcus sp., assembly GCA_017456845.1. GTDB lineage: Bacteria > Bacillota > Clostridia > Oscillospirales > Acutalibacteraceae > Ruminococcoides. The sequence goes on along the minus strand of JAFTIP010000055.1, from coordinate 11,860 downwards.
GCTGTAGCACCCGATGACCCCGTTAAGCCTGATTCAAACGGCTACACATACCGCTTTACAGGCTGGTGCTATGAATTTGACAATGTTACCTGTGATATGATTATCGCTCCCGAATTTGAAGCTATTTATATTGGTGAATAATGAAAAATATTGTACTTGTGGGTATGCCCGGCTGTGGTAAAAGCACCGTTGGCGTTATCCTTGCAAAAACGCTGGGTATGAGCTTTACAGACACCGACCTGCTGATTTGTGCAAAGGAAGGTACAACCCTGCAGAACATTATTGAGGAAAAGGGCCTTGCTTACTTTGAAGACGTAGAAAATGAAGTAGGCGAAAAGCTCTGTGTAAAAAACACAGTAGTTGCCACAGGCGGTTCGATGATAATGTACGAAAAAGCTATGGCACATCTTAAAGGAATTGCCACGGTAGTTTATATTGACGTAAGTTTACAGGAGCTTAAAAGAAGGCTTGTAAACATCAAAACAAGGGGCATTACCTTTGGTAAGGGCGAAACCTTGGAGGATATTTATGCTATCCGTACTCCCCTTTATCAAAAATATGCCGATATCACAGTCAATGCCGATACCTTCAGTATTGAAGAAACCGTTACCAAATTAACCGAAATGATTAAGAAATAACATAACCCCGAAGCAAAAATTTAATTTTCGCTTCGGGGTTTTATTATGGTTAATAATAAGTGATGTTTTTGCCATAGCAAATGTTTCGGTGGCACCTGCGGTGCGATTATAGTTTTGAATAAAACGATCCGCCGTTGATGAGCTTTGCCATTATATAAAAGCTATCCGTAGGCGAAATGCCCACTCGTGGCTAACGAGTGGAATTGCCCTACCGTGGCTAACGGTTACTCTAAAAAAGCAAGGCCTGTATCGGTGCAGAAGTTACTGATACTGTAAAGCACTAAGGCGTCCTCTATACCCTCAGCCTTACAAAGCTCGGTTACGTTTTCCTTATAATAACGCATATCAACCATAACTATTTCGCTGTAATTGTCAGCCAAAAACGGTACAAGTGCATGAGCGTAGCTATCCTTGATAACGAGGAGCTTTCCGCCTTTGGCGTTGGGATTTTTAATTTTAACCAAAGAATGGTTGCCATCTAAAAATACCGGGTACATATCAGGCTCGTCAAGGTGATTTAAAAAGAACATGGAATCATAGTTTTTTACGGTTTCACCCTCATGAATTTCTACGGTTATATTTGAACCTTCGGCATCATATTCCCAAAGCACCAACGTATCGGGCTTGGCTAAAAAATACCCGCTTGAAGAATAAGTGGTACCGTAAAAGCCCTCATACTCTGTCTTTGTAAACTGATCTTCCTCTGTTGGAATATAAGCAAGCTCTGAGGAAAGAGCCTTGTACGCTTCATATGCCGCGGGGGTTGTCCAATGGTGGTCGGTTTTATAGTAAGGTGCTTCTACACGACTGTAATAATCCTTCATAACCGCCTCAAGGTCACAGTAATTTACGTTTTCATTAAGCTCAGCTTTAAGCTTTTCGTAAACCTCGGCATCCTTGTAGCTTATGTGATTTTTAGGCAGTTTATCTTCTAAAATATTACCTGCACTGGGAACAACCCCAAGTGTAACGTTTATATTCTCGCTGAATGAATTTAAAACCCTGATATTGGTGTCAAGCCTTGAGGTATCGTAGGGCTTTGTAATAATAAAACCGTCCTTGGCAAAATAATAATCGGAATTTGCCGTATTACTGAAGCTGAGGTTATAGTACGAGTTTAGCCCTACAAAAAAGCTTCTGAAGGGAAAATGGTCGGAAACATACCCCGAAGTGCCCTTTTCGGAGTCGCCGTCAATTTCCTTAACCAAGCCCCCCGACAACAAGTTGCTAAAGCTGAAATCGGGAGCTTCGGCTAAATATCTTTTTTCATAATCGCTGAAATCCTTTTTAGGCAATGCAAAGAAAAGCACGCTTAAAGAAAAGGTAAACACCAGAAAAATTACCGCAGGCAGAAATTTTATAAACTTGTTTTTCATATTAATTCCGCCTTTCCTTAAAATCTGAAGTAAATAAAAGGATTGTAGCTCTCAGAAACCAAAGCCGCTGCACATAAAAGCATAATGATAATTGCAAAAGCCGACTCGAAAATTACGGCATATTTTGCATTTCTGATTTTGCCGTACAAAACCTTTAAAACAGGGGTACTGAGCACACAGCCTGCAAGGCAGATTGGCAGATAGCTGAGCATAATTGAGCCCTGAGCCTCTGTTGCCAAAAATCCGTTTGCACCGAAAAGGGCTGCAAAAAACGTGCCAAGCTCAGCCATATTGTCGAAGCTGAAAATCGCCCAGCCAAGCATAATAAGAAAGATTGAATAAATGTGCGAAACTGCCCTTGGCACCTTAGATAAAACCTTGCCGAGGAAAAGCTTTTCGGCGGCTAAAATCACAAAGAAGTAAAGCCCCCATAACACAAAATTATAAGCCGCCCCGTGCCAAAGACCTGTTAAAAGCCAAACGATAAAAAGGTTCAGAATCTGACGGCCAAAGCCTTTGCGATTACCGCCTAAGGGAATATATACGTAGTCTCTGAACCATGTAGAAAGAGAAATATGCCACCTACGCCAGAACTCGGTAATAGAGCGTGAAACATAGGGATAGTTGAAGTTTTCCATAAACTCAAAGCCTATCATCCTGCCTAAGCCTCTTGCCATATCGCTATAGCCGGAGAAATCAAAATAAATCTGCAGAGTAAGTGCCAAAAGCCCTGCCCACGCCGATAAAGCTCCAAAGCCTTCGCCTGTTTCGTTTAAGTTTTTATACATCAAAGCAAACTGATTGGCTAAAAGCACCTTTTTGCCCATACCCACAAGAAACAAAAGCACACCGCTTTTGAACTTTTCAAGTGTTTCTGCCCTATGAATAAGCTCTGCTTCAACGTCGGTATAGCGTACTATGGGGCCTGCAATAAGCTGCGGAAAAAGAGTTACGTAAGTACCTAAAATCAGCGGATTTTTCTGGGCTTTACATTCCTGACGATACACGTCAATGGTATATGACATTGCCTGAAAGGTGTAAAAGCTTATGCCGATAGGAAGTGCCGGTGCGGTAAAGCTTATGTTTACAAAAGGCAGTAAATTAATAGTAGAAACAATCATTCCCGAATATTTGAAGAACACAAGAAAGCTTAAGTTAAGCACTACGGAAAGTATAAGCCAAAGCTTACGTTTTCCTTTGTCATCGGTTTTTTCTATTAAGAATCCTGCAATGTAGTTGATAAGAATTGTCAGAAGCATCAGCAGTATATAAACAGGCTCGCCCCAACCGTAAAATGCAAGACTGACGATAAAAAGTACAATATTACGTACTTTTTGGGGCGTTACATAATAAAGCAGTAACACTACGGGAAGATATATAAACCAAAAGGTAAGGCTTGAAAATACCAAGTTTTTCCCCTCTTTACAATAATTTTTTATTCTTTGGACTTGACAAAGTCCTCCATATTACATAATAATTGTTTTCAGAGGTTTAGTCAATTTACAGTTTTGTATCAACTTAAATAAATTATAAGAAAGGCGGGAATAATGTGGCTGAAAGGAAAGCCGTAAATAAGAGAATACTAAAAATTACGGCAGTGATTATGGTGGCGGTTTTACTGCTTTGCATTGGTATGCTTGCGGCTACCAAGTTTATTTACGACGCGATTTTCCCGCGATATGAGCGAACTCCTTTGGAAAAAGCCATTAATATAAGCTATGCCGAAATCATGGACAAATACCCCCGTGATAAAGTTAGGTTTATGTCAGGCAGCAACGAGCTTACAGGCTACCTTTATCCTGGGAATAACCCTCAGCGGCTCGTGGTAATTGCACCGGGGCTTTCTGACGGTGGCGAGGATTACACCTCTCTCGCTATGGCTTTTGTTGATTTGGGGTACGCGGTTTTTACCTTCGACACCACAGGAAGCTTTGAAAGCGAAGGCGAAAAATCAATAGGCTTTTCACAGGAAGTAATCGACCTTGACAATGCCCTTAAGTTTATAGAAAGCGAACCTGAGCTGAAAAAACTGCCCTTATTCTTATTCGGTCACAGTCGCGGCGGTTATGCAAGTGCAATGATGTGCAGCTCCGACCACGACATTAAGGCTGTTGCCACTGTTGGGGCAGTAAATTCACCAATGGAAATCACCATGGAGTGGAGCACCAATTACGTAGGTCCTCTTGCCTTTACCGGCTATCCGGCACTTTATGCTTATCAGACCATGGTTTTTGGCAAAGATATTATGACAACCACAGGTGCTGAGGCAATTGACGAAGGCGATATTCCTGCTCTTGTAATTCACTGCGAAAACGACGTTACCGTAAGTATAGACGGCAGTAGTATTTATGCTCATAAAGACGAAGTAGAAAACGAAAAAGCTCAGTTTATGCTTTATGAAAATGAAGAAAATGCAGGTCATACCACCCTGCTTTTCACTAAAGAAGCAAACGACTACAGAGAAGAAATCCACGACGAATACGAGCATTTGAGCACCCTATATAAGGGTGAAATCCCACAAGATATTGAATCTGAGTTTTTAGACCAAATCGACTCTATGAAAGCCCAAGAGGCAAACAGAGAGCTTATTAAAATGATAAGCGAATTTTATATTTCTGCACAATAATCTGCAAAAAGCACCTTTCGCAATGTTGCGAAAGGTGCTTTTCGTATATCTAAACTTCCAAATTTTTTAATCACACCTCAGCCCAGAACTCATAGCTTTGGCTAACAAACTCATCTTTTGTGGAGCTATCCTTTACTCTTACGGTAATTACGTAAGGCTCGCCGTGCTTAATCTCAGGAGCCTCGGTAAACACGTAGGTATTTTTGGAGGAATACTTCTGAATAACCTCTCCGTCAAGCAAGAACTCATACTGATAATCACCCTTGCCGAAAATCACTTCGGCAGTATAAGTAACATCGCCTTTAGCTCCGTCGAAAGAATAGCTGTAAAAATTAAGCTGGTCAGGGTAAAAAGCTTTGATAACGGGTGTTTCGCTTTCATAGGGGCTGACCACTTCAAACTCATAAACCCCGCGAGTGCCTGAGTACCCAAAGCCGTTGATGCACTTTATGGCAACCTCGTAAACCCCTTCCTTAGGGAAGGTATAGGTAAAGCTTTCTTTACTGTCTTTTTCTATAAGCTCATTGTTTACATAAAACTCGTATGTAAGGGAATCGGCAAATTCTTCTACAGAATCTGCAACTGCAGTAAAGGTTACCGGTACACCTACCATTGCCTTGCCCGAGTCATAGTCAGCGTAAAAACCCCTGTAAGAAATATCGGGATAAGAACCGCGTACGGCTATTTCAATTCTTGCCAAATCCTTTTGAATAAGCGTTGCATCCTGAATTGTTATTTCGCCGTCTTCGTTAATGTCTGCCAAAAATTTAGCGTAGGGAACCGTGTATGGGTCAAACTCAAGCATCTTAGCCACATACTTTTGTATAAAGGTAGCATCCCTTACATCAACGCCTCCGTCATTGTCGGCATCTCCCACAAGGTATGGTGCAGGTATTGCGTTTGCGGTAATAGTAAGAGCTGAAGCCAAAAAAATCAAAGCGAACAGTACGCATAAAACTCTTTTCATATAAATTTCTCCTCATTTTACCTTTTCATTTATTAGACGCAAAAACTGCTGAAAACTCACAGTTAAATTTTGAACTTTGTAAAAACTCATAAATTTTGCCCTTGTGAATTAGTAAAAACAACAAAACGCACCCTTCAAGCTTGTATATTTGAAGGGTGCATTCATTATTTTTTATATATAATTGTAAGGGTATAATCTTCGGTTTGGTTTGATTTTAAAATCAGCCCGTCCCATTTACCGTTTTTCACCAAGGGTAAAACCTCGGCTTTTGAAAAACCTGCTAACCCTTCGCCTGTCATTTTAAGATAAGCTTCCTTAGCGGTCCAGATTTTTAAAAAAGCTATGGCTTCATCCTTGCTTTTTGCTACAAACTCACGCTCAGCATCACACAAAGCCTTTAAAACTCTGGGATTAAAGTCTCTTTTAACCTCTAAATCTATGCCCACAGGAGTATTTGAAAGTGCACACGCTACAAAATTTCCGCTGTGGGTAAGGCTGACAAAAACTTCATTGCCTTTAACCTCTGCCACCGGCTTGCCTGACGGAAGATTTGTTATTAAGATATCACTTTCATCAACGCCGTATTCTTCAGAGATAAGCTTTCTTAAAAGTTCCTCGCCAAAAGCCATACGGCGTCTGTCGTCAACGAACTTATACCTTAAGCATTTTTGCTGTCGCTCAATGCTCATTTTTTTAAGAGCAAGCTCAAACTGAGCCTCATTTAAGTTTTTTATATCAAGAACCTTATACTTCATAACAATTTAAGACTGAGCAGTAAATTTTCTGGTAAAATACTCGCCCACCATAACCAGAATAATGGTAATCAAAAAGCATAGCGTAAGAGACAAAAACGGCAGAACCGTATGTATAGACAATACAACAAGAACGTACAACACCCACCTGAGAATAGCCGAAAAGACCAAACGCTTGTCCCCTCTGAAGCTGAACTTTCGGTACCATACGAATCGGTTTAATACCCAACTTAAAATAACCGAAAGCATACCAATCGCATATAACCTTAAAGGCCACATACTAAAGCCGAAAAACACATCCATAAGGGTTACAAGCACTATGCTTAAAAATATTGAGATTAAGCTCCCGCCTGCAGCTTTAAACATATTTTTGTGTATTCTTACGGTGTCGCGTATTGGGTTAAAGTGAGATGAACGGTTGTCGTCTATATAAATGGTTTTAATTGCAACTGTGCAGATTTTGATTTTCTGTTTAACAGCACATATAAGCACGTTCATTTCATACTCATATCTGCTGCCTGATACTTTTGTCATCCAAGAAACGTGGCGAATATCAAAGCCGCGTAATCCGGACTGATTATCGCTTAAATAATGACCCGTGGAAACCGCAAACACAAGGCGTGACATACTGTTACCTACCCTTGAGCGTAAAGGAGTATTCCCCTTAAAATCACGGGTGCCTAAAATAAAATCGTCGCCCGTTCGCATTTTTTCGCGGATATTACAGACGTCCTCAGTAGAGTGCTGACCGTCGGCATCCGCTGTGATAAAACGCTGAGCATTGGGAAAATACTCCCTGATTTTTTGCATCCCATATTTAAGAGCATAACCCTTACCCATATTCTTTTCATAACTTAAAACTACAGCATATTTCTGAGCTTCAACAAAAAGCTCCTCAAACTCCTTGGCAGAGCCGTCGTTAACCACAAGAATGCCGAAGCCCTCTTTGCTAAGTTCACGCAAAGAGGTAAGCATCATAATATTAGGATTATAAGCAGGAAGAAGAACAACGGTATCCATAAAAATTCCCCAACATTCTAAACATTACACATATTGTAATTATACATTAAAACAGCCTATTTTGCAACATATAAAGATTTTTTACAAAATAAACCCTAAAATCCTATGTTTTTTCTAAAGGTACTCAAATTGACGAAGCTTAGTATTAGTGGTATCATTATAGATAGATTATTAAAATGGGGTGTTTATGTGTATCTGGATAAATACTATAAACAGCTTGACGACCTTAAAACAGGTCAGAAGCGTTTTTGCGATATATACGAAATTATGAAGGGCAGATTTTCACACGAAATCTTCGGTGTGGAATTTTTCGACGGACTCGAAACAAAAACTACCTACAATGAGTTCTACAATCTTTGCGAAAGCGTAGCAGGTGCTTTAAGCCATCGCTTTAAAGGCAAGGAAGGCTCTGTAATCGCAATAAGAATGGAAAATTCCGTTTTATGGTGTGCCGCATTTTTCGGCACGCTTATGGCAGGCTTTAAGGCTTTTCTCTTAAATACAAGACTTGACGAAGAAAGTATTGCAGATGCTGTTAAAAGAACTGAGGCTCTTTGCGTTATATGCGACAAAGATAACGGTATTGAAAGTTACATTCCTGCCGCAACACTAAAAAGCGACGGCATTAAAAATCCTCAGTGGGAAAACGAGATTATACTTATGACATCAGGCACAACGGGTGATGCAAAGCTCGTGGTTTACAGCGGCAGTGCCATTGCCGCACAGGTGCTTACAACCTACGGTATTATCAAAGAGTCAAAATCAATCACCCAGAACAGAAAGCTTGACATAAAGCTTCTTGCACTTCTGCCTTTTTATCACATTTTTGGCTTAAGCGCCGTTTTCCTGTGGTTTACATTCTTTGGCAGAACCCTTGTTTTTCCCACAGCACTTGACTCAGATGCTATCCGCTTTGCCTGCAAACGCGGCGGCGTTACCCACTTTTTTGCCATTCCTGCTGTGTGGGTGCTTGCTACCCGCGGACTTTTAGCCGAAGCCAAAAAGCAAGGAAAGCTGGAAAAGCTTAAAAAGGGCGTTAAAATTTCCAACAAGCTTCAGAATATATGCCCTAAACTCGGTCTTTTTGTGGCACGCAAAATCCTGTTTAAGGATGTAAGAGAGCAGATTTTCGGTTCTACAGTCAGCTTCTGCATCAGCGGCGGCGGTTTCTTACCTGACGAAGCTGTTGAAATTTTAAACGGCATCGGCTACAGCATGCACGTTGGCTACGGTATGACCGAAACAGGAATTACCGCTGTTGAGCTTTGTGAAAAGCCTAAGGTAAGAAACTTAAATACAGTGGGCAGACCTCTTGAAGATATCGAATATATGATTAACGGCGATGGTGTGCTCTGCGTTAAGGGTGATGTTCTTCACTCCGCTATTATAACCAAAGACGGCAGAACAGAGCGTAACCCTGAGGAGTTCTTCGTAACCGAAGACAATTGCGAGGTTGACGAAAGCGGCCGCTGGCGTCTTAAGGGCAGACAAGACGACATCATCATAGGCGAAAACGGCGAAAATATAAGCCCCGATATGATTGGGCTTAAGCTTAACCCTCCTGCTAACCGCGGTTTCTGCGTTTTAGGCCTTAAGACAGATGACGACGTACGTCCTGTAGCAGTTTTAAGTCTTGCAAAGGGTGCCACTGACTTTGAAAAAAGTGCTGCCGCTAACGTACTTTACAAGCAGATTGATACCCTTCCCCTTACTATGCGTCCTCAGGGCGTTTATATAACAACTGACGAAATTCCCCAGAATCTGGGCAAGGTTAAACGCTCACTGCTTAAAAAAATGATTGAAGCAGGTGAGGTTAAAATTGAGCTGATTAAGCCTACGTCAGAAAACGAACTTTCTCAGATGTTTGATGAAGGCTTAATGAAAACCTTAGATAGAATTATTGAAGTTTTTGCAAAAACTCTTAACTGCCCCAAAGAAAATGTTGAAGCAGGCTCTAACTTCATCTATGATTTAGGCGGCAGCAGTATGGCTTACTACAACCTTTTCTCTGAAATTTCCAAAGAGTTTGACGTCGAGCTTAAAATCGACTCTCAGAATCCTTTATTTACCCCCTCGGATTTTGCAAAAGCAGTTCTTAAGGGTGCGGAGGACTAAGAAATGAAACATATATTCAGAATTTTCGCAAAATTTATGACCCTTTGGTCAATCGGGCTGGGTTTTCGCGTTCGAGTACGCCATGAAAGCAAAGAACACCGTCAGTCCACCTTTCTCTTTAAGGGTCCTGCAGTAATTATAAGCAATCATAATCATTTTCTTGATTTTATAATTCTGCTTTATGTTTTTGCTTTCCGTTACATCCGCTGTATTGTTGGCAAAACCCTTTACGAAAGTAGCAGATTCCTTGAAACTATACTTAAAGGCTTCGGATGTATTAAGGTTGACCGCTTCTCCTTTGATATGGAATTTTTCTTTAAGGCAATGGACGTTCTTAAGAAAAAAGGCCTTATCCTTATTTTCCCCGAAGGTAAGTTTTCCGTTGACGGAAACATCAACGAATTCAAAAGTACAGCCGCACTTTTAGCAATTCAGGCAGGAGTTCCTGTTATTCCTGTTTATCACACGGCAAATTACGGCTTCTTTAAACGTACCGACGTTATGGTAGGCGACAGAATTTATCTTAAGGATTTCTGCAAAAGCAAAACCCCAAGCGAAAAGGAGCTTTTAGAGCTTACCGAGATGTTGAGAAATAAAATTATTGAGCTTAAAGAACTTTCTGAAAAAGGCGGTGGTGTAAGATGAGTAACACCGCTAAAATGCCTCAGGACAAAACCATAAACCGTATTCTGTACCGCGTGGCTATTGCAACCTCCACAGCCTTTAATGCCATTATCGGCAGGCCTAAAATTTATTTTGAAAGCGAAAAGGCTGAATTCAAAAATCTGCCCAAAAGGCTTATTATCATCTGTAACCACACATACTGGCTTGACCCTGCAAACCTTTCTATTCTTTTCAGAAAAAGCTTGGTTAACTCCGTTGCTGCCAAAGAGGTATTTGAAAGCGGCAGAGGCCCTCTTATGAGGGGACTGCGATGCATTCCTCTTGACAGAAGCACTATGGATTTAGCCTGCATTAAAGAATGCGTAGCAAGACTTAAGGATGACCAAAGGGTAGTAATTTTCCCCGAGGGGCAGCTTAACCTTACGGACGAAATTTTAGATTTCAAAGCAGGTGCCGCACTTATTGCCATGCAGGCCCAGAGCGCCGTTGTACCTGTTTATACCTCAGGCGTTTACAAGCCCTTTGGTGGCCTTAAATTAATTGTAGGCAACCCCATTTCTTATGACGAGCTTTTCCCTGAGTCTTTGGGTGCTACCGCTATGGTAAACGCCACAAACCTTATGCAAAAAAGAATGCAGTTTTTAAAAGACAGCCTTACGGAAAAGCTTACAGATAAAGATAAGGAAATCATACGTAAATCAAGGCAGAAATTTGCCGAAAAACGCAGAAAAATAGAAGAAAGCAGAAATACCAAAGGTGAAGAAAAATGATTATTGAAAAACTCAAAGCAATTACAAAAACAATTATGGCAGATGCTAATAACGGCATTGACTACGATAACATAAATGAAAATTCAAGACTTGCGGAAGACGTAGGACTTACCTCAATTTCAATGCTTATGCTGGTAATAAGCATTGAAGAGGAGTTTAACATTGAGCTTCCGATTAAGGAAGCTTCAAATTGCAAAACTGTCGGTGATATTATAGCTGTTATCAACAAGTGCCTCTGATTTCATGAAAACTATTTATCCCGATTACTACAATGATTTCAAATGCATTGCCGATAAATGCAAGCACAACTGCTGTATCGGCTGGGAAATTGATATTGATGAACAAAGTCTCCCCTTTTACAAATCAGTAAAAGGGGAGTTCGGCAAAAAGCTAAAGGCCGGTATTTCCTACGAAGGCACACCTCACTTTATACTTTCTGAAAATGAACGCTGCCCGTTTTTGAACCAAAAAAACCTTTGCGATATTTATACAAATCTCGGCAAGGAAAGTCTGTGTCAGATTTGCAAAGAGCACCCAAGGTTTTATAACAAACTTGACGATAGCATCGAGGCAGGTTTGGGTCTTTGCTGTGAAGAAGCCGCACGGCTTATTATCACAAAAAAAGATCCGGTAAAACTTATCGGCGAAGCATCAAATCTTCAGGGGTTGCCTCTGCTGAGGGAAAAAGTTTTTGAAGAACTTCAGAACAGGGATATTTCAGTTTCTGAGCGTATAATCAATGTATTCTCACTGTTTGAAGAATCTGTTATCTCATTTGATATTTTAATGTGGGCAGAAATTTTTGAAAGCTTAGAGCGACTTGACGAAAGCTGGACTAAACTACTTACTGCGCTTAAAACAAACTATAAAAAAGCTGACCAAAATACCTTTGCAAAGTTTATTAAGCCCAGAGAAACAGAGTACGAACAGTTTCTCGTTTATCTTATTTACAGGCATGCTTCAATGGCAGAG
>JAFTIP010000054.1 GCA_017456845.1 Ruminococcus sp. | reverse complement strand
GCTTTCGGATTTTTTTATGGTGTAAGCATAGATTACCTTCTGGATAGAACCAATAACCCGGACATTGTGAAATAAGTAGGTACTCAAAAAATATTTTAAAAACTTTCAAAAAAGACTTGCATTTTCGGGAAGTTAGTGGTAGAATACCTTACGTTGTCCAATCCGGGTGTAGCGCAGTTTGGTAGCGCGCTTGAATGGGGTTCAAGAGGCCGCAGGTTCGACTCCTGTCACTCGGACCATAAAAAGCAGAAGCACATTTGTGTTTCTGCTTTTTATTTTTTTATGAATACAGGGGTCGAACCTGAGAAGGTCTGAGCGTAAGTAAAACAGTCCGGTGGACTGTTTTTAGCTCAGAGCGGTGAGGCTGGTACCGAATGCAAAAGCATTGGGTAGCCGAGCCAAAAGGATGCAATGCTCGTATTGCATCCGTCGTGCTCCTGTCACTCGGACCAAATAAAAACGACTCAATCTTATGATTGGGTCGTTTTTGTTTTTATATGTAATAATATTATCGGCAGAGCTTTACTCCACACAAATGTAGTTGGCGATTTTTTCAAGGGTCTTTTCGCCTATTCTGTCAACGTTTGTGAGTTCTTCTTTAGTTTTGAAACCGCCGTGCTCTTGGCGGTAAATAATAATATTTTCAGCCAGAGTTTCACCGATGCCGTCTAAAAGGCAAAGGGTTTCTTTGTCTGCTGTGTTTATGTTTATGGGTATATGCACCCCTTGAGGCAGAGGTGTTTGGGGTGCAGATTTAATATTTTCGTGGTTATTGGCAGAAACCAAAGCAAGCAAAAATACCATAGCTATTAAAATAGTCCCTAAAATATAAACCGCGAGCCTTGCCTTGTTGAGTTTTTTCATAACTGAAATTACTATTTTAGCTCGTTGCTATCAACGTCAAACGAGAATATGTAGTTTTTGATTTCGCACTTATCCTCGTCTGCGAGCTTGCGGAACTTAATTAAAAATTCCTCTTCCTCTTTGCTCAGAGCAGTTAAATCATTTGTTTCAATTGCGTTATTGTGTTCTGTCATAATTTTACCTTTCAAAATATTGTTTTCACTTAGTTTATCATTACTGAGGGTTATAGTCAAATATAACTTTGGGTTTTGTGCTTTTTTCAACTGATTATGAATTTATTTGCCTTGTTTTTATGCCTATTATTTGCTTTTTGAAAAAAAGCTTAAAAAATGACTTAGAAAAATTCACAATGTTTCTTGCTTTGTTTTGTGGCATATGCCGAGTTTAGTGTAAAACGTATAAAGTTATTCAAAATCGGTTGAAAATTTCGGTATAAAGTGTTACAATTTTACAGTAAATAATTGCCAAAGTGTGTACTCGTTTTGTGATGTTTAACTCTATACTATTTATATTGCGAAATTATATTGCGAAACGCTGCGGTGGTCAGACGACAGGGCTTATGCCAAAGTACAAGTTCTTTGGAATTACGGTTTACGCGGATAAATCCTAAAATATTTTATATGGAGGAATTTTAATGAGTAAAAGCAAATGTATCACAAAGCGCTTGCTTGCTGTGGTACTTACAGTATTAATGCTTATGTCTATGGTTACCATAGGCATTACATCTGCATCTGCGGCTACAGTTGAGCTTGCGGAGACTGGCGCAACACAAAGAACTATATATCTCAAAGCAGGTATATGGAACCAAGCTGGTGCACTTTTTAAAGCATGGATTTGGGGTGGCACTGTAGATAAGTGGATTTACTTCACTGATACTGACGGTGACGGCATTTATAGTGCGGAAATGGATAACGATTATACAAGTATGAAGGTTTTACGTTATTCAGCTACAGAGCACGCTAATAACGAATGGGGTTGTTGGAACGATTCCGGTGATCAAACCATTCCAAGTGGCAAGAATATGCTTGTGGTAAATGACTGGAGTAGTTTTTCTTGGGACACATATACTCCCACTGGTGACGGCGGCGAAACCGGTGGCGACACAGGTGAAACTGAAACTTATCCCGAAAAGACAGTATTTTTCAATGGTGATTATTCTTATGCTTATTCTTGGGATGTAGATAAAAAAGAATTCAGAGGCGCTTGGCCCGGTACTAAAATGGATAAAGCTAACGTAACGGTTGATGGCGTAACTTCTGAAATGTATTATGCAGTTCTTGAAGAAGGCACATACGGCTTAATCTTTAATACAGGTAGCGGTGGTTCTCAGACCGGCGATATTTTGGGTAAAAATATTGTTGATATGGGCGTGTATGGTGCCGACGGAACAGTTAAGGCGACAGCTGAATCTTATGCTGAGATTATAGAAGCTGACTTCTTTGCTGATGTTGACGGCAACTTAGAAACTGAGTACGATGTTATTAACCACAAAGATGGCAAGCTTTATTTGCCTTCTGCAAAGGTAACTCTGTTTACTACAATAGGTGAGGTTACCATCGGTGACTATAAGGTTACAACCGAAGGTACAGAAGTAGACCTTTCAACCGGTACCTATAACGTAACAGGTGATTATAGCGGAACAATTAAGGTTTTCAGATCTAAGAATGTATCTTCTATTCATACTACTACCAAAGAGAAAGTTCCCACAGATCAATGGTATGATCCAAATGGGGATGGTATTTATTTTAAGGATGAATATTCTACAAAAGGTTCTATCGGAGTTTACGACCAGAACGGTAATCTTTTGAATGATTCTGATCAGGTGCTTAAGAAAATTAAGGGTCGTGGTAACTCTTCGTGGGAAGCTTCTGCAAAGCTTATTGGTAAATATGCTTTCAACATCACTCTTGATAAAAAGGCTCAGCTTATTGAAGATGGTTTGAAATCCAAAAAGTATTGCCTTGTTTCCTACAATGCTGACCAGGCACGTATGCGTAATATGATTGCATATGAGCTGGGCGAGCAGATCGGTGTTAACTTTACTCCTAAATTCGAGCCTGTTGATTTTTACAACAACGGCGAATATATCGGTTCTTACCTTTTAACCGATAAGGTTGAAATCGGTGACGAGAAGACACCTCTTGTAAATATCGTTAATCTCGACGACGAGAACGAAGGTGCAAGTGCAAACGACGGTGGCGATTTAGGTATTATTACCAATGAAGAGATTTATGCAGAAAAGCAGATAGACGCTGCCGGTGAAGAGCTTGATGATTACGAAGTTGATATTAACGACTATCGTTACGGTGGTTATATTGATACTAATACATATAACGAAGTTACATCAACATCAAAAGGTGATGTTAGCCATCAAACCACAAAGGGTTTCTTTAAGTATGTTGATTTAGATGAGCCCGACCCTTCAGTATATCAGGATTCCGGTTTCCTTCTTGAGTTTGAAATTACCAATGAGAATCGTTTTGCCAACGAAATCTCAGGCTTTATTTCCAATGAGGGACAGCAGATAGTTTGTAAGTACCCTGAATTTGCAACGTACAATGAGATTGTACATGTTATGGGTAAATGGAACAAAGCTGAAGAAGTGATCTATGATGAAACCGCTGATTATGCTAAGCTCGACAAAGTTATCGATGTAGAGTCATTTGCTAAGATGTACCTTATTCAGGAGCTTTCAAAGAACCTTGACGCAGGTGTAACATCTTACTATGTATACTACGATGGTGGCAAGTTCCACGCAGGTGTTGCATGGGACTATGACTGGGCTTTTGGTCAGTATGGAAACAGCTATGAAGATCAGGTTAACAGAAGCGGTGATTTCGCAAGTGGCATAGACAGCAACCCCGGTACTTATAGCGGTTGGTTTGTTAACTCAAAGGAAATTTTCGGTAGAAACGGTACATTTAATACTCAGGCTCAGCTTTGCCAGAATGAGAATTTCTGGGCAGTTGTAGCAGCTGAGTGGAACGAAGTGTTCTACGGCGAAGTTAGAGAAATTGTTTCCGGTGAGGTTAGTTCTATAAGTGATTTAGACGGTGGCATTGCACAGTTCTATGAAACTGTTAAGTACTCCACAATTATGGACGAAGACAGATGGCACATTATTGCAGAAAATCCTCTTTCCGATTGGGGTTCAACAAATACAGGCGGTTCACTTGATTCTGCTGTAAAATCGCTTAACAACTGGATTGACGATCGTCTTGTTTGGATGGATCAGACAGGTGTTTGTGCTCTTGGTAAGACAGACTACACAATTCAGGCTCCTGTTGTTAAGGCTGATAAGGACACATACAAAGCAGGCGAAACAATTACTCTTACAATTACAGATAAGTCCAGCGGTACTTTCACATATACCGTTAACGGCGAAGCAGTTGAGGGTAACACATTTACAACAGAGGCAGATTCCGAAGTTACAACATTTAACGTTGTTGCAACATCTGCTAAGGGCAAAACAGCAACTGCAGCTGTTGACGTAACAGTTGAAGGTGTTGTATGTACACATGAAGGTACAATCGTTGTTGACGAAGCAGTAGCTCCCGACTGTGTAAACACAGGTCTTACAGAAGGCTCACATTGCACAGCTTGTGGTGAAGTTGTTGTTGAGCAGACAGTAGTTGATGCACTTGGCCATACAGAAGAAATTGACGAAGCTGTAGCACCTGACTGCGAAAACACAGGTCTTACAGAAGGCAAGCATTGCTCTGTTTGCGGCGAAGTTATTGTTGAGCAGACAGTTGTTGATGCACTTGGCCATACAGAAGTAATCGACGAAGCTGTAGCAGCAACATGTACAGAAACAGGTCTTACAGAAGGTAAGCATTGCGGCGTTTGCGGCGAAATTCTCGTTGAGCAGACAGTAGTTGATGCACTTGGCCATACTGAGGTAACAACTGATGGCAGACAGCCTACTTGTACTGAGGATGGTTGCGAGGCCGGTTTAGTTTGCGGCGTTTGCGGCGAAATCCTTGGTGATCAGGTTACAATCCCTGCACTTGGCCATAAAGAAGAAACAGTAACAGGTTACGCAGCAACATGTACTGAAACAGGTCTTACAGATGGTTCTAAATGCTCCGTTTGCGGTGAAACTCTTGTTGAGCAGGAAATTATTGATGCTCTTGGTCATACAGAGGAAACAGTAACAGGTTACGCAGCAACATGTACTGAAACAGGTCTTACAGATGGTTCTAAGTGCTCAGTTTGCGATGTAACTCTTGTTGAGCAGGAAGTTATTGATGCTCTTGGTCACGCAGAAGAAATAGTAACAGGCTACGAACCAACATGTACTGAAACAGGTCTTACAGATGGTTCTAAATGCTCCGTTTGTGGTGTGACAGTTGTTGAGCAGGAAGTTATCGATGCTCTTGGACATGAAGAGGAAACAGTAACAGGCTACGCAGCAACATGTACCGAAACAGGTCTTACAGATGGTTCTGTATGCTTGGTTTGCGGTGTGACAGTTGTTGAGCAGGAAGTAATCCCTGCACTCGGTCACTCTTGGGAAAACGGCACATGCACAAGCTGCGGTGTTACTGAAATTCCTGCAGAGCTTACAGGTAACTCTGTAACTCTCGGCGGTAACATTGGCGTAAACTTCTACTATGATATTAAAGAATCCGCTCAGAACGAAGGCACATACGTTGAGTTTACAATTCCCAACGGCAACACAAGAAAAGTATACTTCAATGATGCAGTAGAAACAGAGCACGGCTATATGTTCACATGCGAAGTAGCAGCTAAGGAAATGACAGCTGTTATTAAGGCTCAGCTCGTTTCTTCTAACGGCTCCAGAAGTGAAACAGAAGCTTGCTCAGTTAAGGAGTATGCACACAACATCCTTGCTGATGCAAATTACGAAGCAGCTTATGACCTTGTAAAGGCAATGCTTAACTACGGTGCAGCTGCTCAGGTTCACTTCAAGTACAATCCTGATAACCTTGCTAACGCTGACCTTCCTGAGGCAGACAAGGTTGTTGCAAAGGCAAACTTTGCTGAATACCAATACGTTCTTACAGGTAAGTTAGACGGCGTTAAGTACTACGGCTCCAAGCTCACTCTTGAAAGTGAAACTGCTATTAAGCACTACTTCAAGATTACAGGCGAGGTTCCCACATTTACACTTAACGGCGAAGCTTTAAAGGTTAATGAGGTTAACGGCCTTTACGAGATTAAGATTGCTGACATTAACGCAAAGGCACTTGGCGAAAAGGTTGAGGTTGTTGTAGGCGATAATGCAATGACTCTCGATTATAACGCATTCAGCTATGGTCTCCTTGCATCTGATATTGATGACGCAGACCTTAACGCCGTAATGGATGCACTTTATGCTTATAATCAGGCAGCACTTGCTTACCCAGGCTGATATAATCAATACTTGTAAATAACACTAAAACTCCCGACGGCAACGTCGGGAGTTTTTGACTTTGTGAGTAATACCCAAAAGCTTTGTGAACGTTTTGTGTTTGTGCTTGAAAAAACCACTTTTAAAGTGGTAAAATACAGATTAGAAAGGGTGATTTGATGAAAAAAATAGGCGTGATTCTTGTTATTGCCTGTATGGTGTTTGTTATGACTGCTTGCGGTGACAACGTGAATGAGCCGACGATGGAGCCTTCTCAGACTCAAGCTCAGACTCAAACGCAGACAACTGAGGTTGCTTTGGAGGATGACGGTGTTACGGATATTTTGCTTAGTGACTCAGAAATTTTAGTTGAAGGCAAGGCAGTGTCTGAAGATTCTGCTGATGCGGTTTATGTTGGTAACGACATTGTGTACTATGAAGAAGGTAAGGACCTTACCTACGGCGAGGGAACTGATGATGATGCTCACAGCCTTAGCGAAGCACAAGAACACAGGGTAGTTTATATTACAAAAGCAGGTGAGTACAGAGTCAGCGGCAAGCTTTCCAAGGGTCAGGTTGCTGTGGATTTGGGTGAGGACGCAAAGAAAAACCCCGAGGCGGTTGTTACACTCATTTTAGATGGTGCGGACATTACCTGCGACGTTGCTCCCGGCGTAATCTTTTATAATGTATATGAGTGCGGTAGTGATGGTGCAGATTCAGCCGTTAAGGATGTTGACACATCTGCGGCAGGTGCCAATGTTATTATTGCCGATGACTCAGAGAATGTTGTTAACGGCTCTTACGTTGCAAAGATTTATAAGCCCGAAACCGTAGTTTTAAACGGTGACGGCACTGAGGTTGAGGATGCAAGCAAGCTTCACAAGTACGACGGTGCATTTTACTCTAAGATGTCTATGAACATTAACGGCGGTGAAAAAGGCAACGGTGTGCTTACTATAAATGCCGACAACGAAGGCCTCGACAGCGAGCTTCACCTTACAATAAACGGCGGAAATATAAATATCAATTCAGGTAACGACGGAATTAATACTAACGAGGACGGAGTTTCTGTAACTACCATAAACGGCGGAAGTCTTAATATCTGTGTTAACGGTGCAACCGGCGAGGGTGACGGTATAGACTCTAACGGCTGGTTGGTTATAAACGGCGGAAAGCTGTGTGTGGAGGCTTGCTCATTTAGTGCAGATGCAGGAATAGATTCAGATATGGGCATTCACATAAACGGCGGAACTGTTTTTGCAAGCGGAAGTATGCTTGACCGAATAGAGGAAGATTCTCAGCCTTACGTTTTGTTTAATTTGCGAGAGAAGCTTACAGGCGAGAATACACTCAGTATAAAAAGCCAAGATGGCGAAATCCTTGATGAGATTACCATTAATAACGATTGCTCTGTAATTATTTACAGCAGCAGCGAAGTTGATGATGAATGCAGTTACAGCCTTTATGCAGGTGATGAAGAGCTTGCTGCAGGCGACGGCGGTATGTCGGGCGAATTCGGTATGGGAGGCCCGGGTATGCCACCTCCTGAAGGCGAACCTTATTTTTAATACTAACTTAAACAGACCACTTGTTTAGCGTGTTATCCTTAATGGATAACACGATTAACGGGTGGTTTTAGTTTTTTGCTCTTTTTAATAAAAAGCATTAAAATTATTTAACATAGCAGTAAATATTGTGCACAAAAACTAATTTTTTGTTGACATACGAACGGTGTTCGTTTTATAATATAATCGAGCATAGTCTGATTATTTATAGTCAGAAATT
Source organism: Ruminococcus sp. (assembly GCA_017456845.1). Lineage (GTDB taxonomy): Bacteria > Bacillota > Clostridia > Oscillospirales > Acutalibacteraceae > Ruminococcoides. Next base: position 18,409 of record JAFTIP010000054.1, on the reverse strand, counting down.
CATATGCTAATAAATTAATGGAGATAAAAGGTAAATAATGGATAATAAAAATACAGATGTAATGACTGAAAACAAAGCTAATAAATCAAAGCCATTTTTCAAAAGCAAAAAGGCAATTATTTTAATTATTGTCGGGGCGATTTTGATAGTTGCAGGGCTTGTTGTGGGAAGCTCATTTATACTTCCCAAGGATATTTCGGGAGCGTGGGAGCTTACTGTTAATCCTGAGATTGCTGTTGCGACAGCTGACGAAATTCCCGAAAGCGAAAAGGTATATTATGTTTTTGATAAGCCGGACCGATACGGCAAGGGAAGTTGGCATATTTGCTATCAGGGCGGAATTGAGTATTACAAGTATGAGCTTTTAGAGGAAGACGGTACTGAGAAAATTAACTTAGGTTCAGAAAATCTTATAATGAAAATAACAGGCTCTAAGCTTTTGGGCAACGCTAAAGTAAGCCTTATTTATCCCGGATATACTGACGAGAATTCGGGCATGGCTTACGAGGCTGAGGAGTATGTGCTTGAGCAGGCGAAGGCTCCTGATTATGAAAAATCTACCTACAAAACTTATGAGGTTGACCAACGTTTAGTTGGTGAGTGGGCCACTAACGAGCGGAGTCTTTCATACCTGTATTATACTTTCTATTATACCGAGACTGTAGCTGTTAAGGATAACGGCATAATGACAATTCATTATGAAAGCGACGATTTGGGCCTTGACAGGTACTTGTATTACGCATATACCGCAAATGATTCTGAGCTTACTTTCAGTTTGGTTACTGATAAGGAAACAGAGTATACCGTTTCTTATGAGTTTGACGAAAACGGTAATCTTAAATTTACCGATGACCGGACTACAGCTTCTGTTTTTGCAGATGCGTTCTTCGGCGAAGTAACTTATTATAATCCGAAAGAACTGCCTGTTCACACAACGGCAGATGCTTTGACGGCAGAGTGATTACAAAGTAATATTACGTCGATAAGGGCGGATTTTATTGGCGATTCATATTAAATTATTTGAGAGGATGATTTTATGAAATCAAACATCTTAAGGCGAATACTATCGCTTGTTTTGAGTTTGCTTTGCTTGGTTTCTATGGCTGTGGTGGCAATACCCTCTGCTTCTGCCACAGAGCTTGATGATATCGAGCCTTTAAACAACTCATTTGCGGTAGTATCTCCCGTGCCTTCAGGCTCAACTATTGAGCCTATTACACAGCCGGCACGACTTGACTCCCTCGAGGGTAAGACTATTGCTCTTGTAGGAGGAAGCTTCAGTGCTTCTGTTACTCATGCAATTCTCAGAGATTTGCTTGAGGAAGAGTATGGCTGTAAAACATATTATATGGACGAGATTGGTAAGGGCGGTACTTTTAACCCCAACAACCAGAGCACTCAGTCCAAAGAATTCCAGCAGAAGCTTATTGAGTATGGCGTTGACGCCGTAATTTCAGGTAACTGCGGCTGCGGTATTTGTACTGTTAAAGAAACAGGTAATGCTCTTGCCGCAGAGTATATCGGAATTCCTGCTGTTGTAGTAGGTGCCGAAACCTTTATTGCTCAGATTCAGTCCACAGGCTATAACCGCGGTGTTCCCGTTGTAAGAACAGCAGCATACCCCGGTGCTTTTGCCGCTGACACAACAGCAGAGCAGGAAGCAAAGGCAAGAGATATTCTCTATAGTCAGGTTGTTGAAGCATTAACAACAGAGATTTCACAGGCTGAAATTGATGAGATTGCCGGCGCTATGAGCAGTTCTAAGTATAACGATGTAATCTTTACAGGCTCTTATCAGAGAATTCAGGAGTTCTACGAGGTTAACGAAATGACCGACGGTCTTCCCGTAGTGCCTCCCACAAAGGCAAAGGTTGAGTATTACCTTGCTTACACACCTTACAACGCAGAGGACCTTGTATGTACTAAATATAACGGTGAGGCTCAGGACGTTCCCCCTGCAAACCGTTCTATTACAGCATATCAGGTAGCTGTTAATGCCGTTATGGCAGGCTGTCCTCCCGAGTATATGCCTCTTTGCATTGCTATTACCAAGTGCTTGGGTCATGGCGATTTCTACAAGCCCTTGCAGAGTACTCACGCATGGACTCCTTACATTCTTGTTAACGGACCTATTGCAAAAGAGCTTGGCATAAGCTTCTCAGAGAATATGACAAATGCTGAGGCTAACAAGCTTTTAGGCAGATTTATGTCTCTTGCAATGCTTAACCTTGCAGGTTATAAAATTAAAGAAAACCGAATGGGTACCTTTGGTTATATGGAGCCCTTTGCATTTGCAGAGGATGAGGATACCTGCACAGAGATCGGCTGGGAGCCTTACCATGTATTTAAAGGCTTTGAAGCTGATGAAAACGTTATTACCTGCGGTTCTACTATTACGTGGGGTAACAGCGTAACCCCTGCCACAGATAATGCTGAGAAGATTATGCAGCTTATGTCTTGGGATATTACCGAGAAACAGCAGAACGGTTTGGGCAATACTAACCCACAGGTTCCCCGAATGATTTTTGTAACTGCTGAAACAGCTGAAGATTTGGCACAGGGCTACACATCTAAGGGTGTGCTTGAAGATACACTCATTGCTACTGCTCGCCGTCCTTTATGGATGCGTACATATGCTCATTACTGGGCAAACACAGGCAGTAAGATTCATCTTAACACAAGCTTTGACCAGCATTACGCTGACCTTGCTAACGGTGCATCTACAGAAAACGTAGAAGCTGACATAGTTGAGCAGACCAAAGCGCCCGAGTGGCTTCAGGGTATAGTTCCCTTCGAGAAGATTGACACAGCCCAGACCATGCTTAAGGGTCATACGGGTATTGTTGTTACAGGCGGTAACTCCAAGAGTGAATTTCAGGTTATGCCCGGCGGTGACTGTGCTTCTTACGAAATTGAGCTTCCAAATAGCTGGGACAAGCTTTTAGACGGCACACTTACTCCCGAGGTTGAAAAAGACGCTGAAACAGGTGACGGTTACTATAATCCCAACTATACTCCCGGCGGTAACACCGGCGGTGACACAGGCGAAAATGAAGGCGAAGAGGGCGGCAACACAGGTACTGACACACCCGATACATCCTTTAAAGTAACTGTACCCTCAGGGCTTACAGACGGAACATACCGTGTTGTAAACAGTACTAATCAGGTTTCAGGTGCCGGAAGAATGCACTATGACTCGTCTTCTAACACTCTTACGTATTATCCCGTAGGCGGAAGTGCCGCGGCATCAACTGTTTTAGGTACTACCTCTTATTCAGATTTTATTGCTCTTGTTGAGGCGATTGGACTTAACAGCTCAATTGCGGTTGAAAACGGCGTTGTTACTGACGTTATTTTACGTGTTTCTGCTTCTTCAAGGGCTGCGGAAAAAGATGCCACAGCTTTAACTGACGGATTTTTCGAGAATATGAGCCTTACGATTGCCGCTAACACAGACGGAAAGGGAAGCTCTAACGAAGGATCAGCCGCTGTAGACGGTGCAATCATAAAGCTTAACGGCAGTATCAAGAGCTTTGGTATTGACCTTGAAAGTACACTTGTTATGAGTGCATCTTCAACTGCTGGCTTTATTACCCTCAGCGGAAATACAGCTGCTGTTGCTGAAATTCCTGCAGAGGGCTCAACTGCAATAATAGGTATTGATAACGGAGATGGCACTTACAAAGCACTTACCATTGTTTATAACTCCGACAACACATACACAATAACCTACAACACAGCTATAAGCTTTAGCTAAGGCTTAACCAAAATTCAGAAAGGATGTTACTATATGAAGTCTAATTTATTTAAACGTGTAGTTGCTGTACTCCTCTGTCTGATGATGGGCTTAAGCCTTATGTCAGTAGGTTTTACAGCAAGTGCTTATCACTACGATGATGATACGATTACTTCTTATGAAGACCTTAACTGTGCCGAGGACGATTGTGACTGCCTTGAGCCTGACGAAAACGTTTTCAAGGTAGTTTCGGCTGTCAGCGAAACTTCGGTTAACGAAAATTACGCAGACGTTGCGTTTACAGGTGCTTACCATCAGGTACAGGATTATTATAAGAATTTGGGACAAACAGACGGAATGCCTGTTATTCCTCCTACAACCTTAAAGGTTGAAAAATTTATGAGATATATTCCTCAGGCAGATGACGAGGTAATTGCTACTGTAGGCGACTATAAGATTACAGCTTATCAGGTTGCCGTAAATGCAGTTATGTCCGGCTGTTCTGCAGAGTATATGCCCATATGTATTGCTTTTACAAAAGCATTTAATAACTCAGACTACGTAAAATCCCTTGCAGACGGAAGCTTAACTCCAATGGCTTTTGTCAATGGTCCTCTTGCACGTCAGCTTGGTATTGATAATCAGCAGGGTATGACAACAGAGGAAGCAAACATTGCTTTGGGCAGATTTATTGAGTTTGCACTTATTAACCTTGCTCATATTGAGCGTTCAACTTCCTTTGGTTATATGCAACCCCTTGTTTTCTCAGAAAACGACGCTGCTTGTCTTAACGTAGGCTGGGAGCCCTACAACGTTCAGCAGGGTTTTGGTCTTAATGAAAGCACAGTTACAGCTACTTCCTTCTCAATGTGGGGTAACAATGTAACTCCCGCCACAGATTTGCCCGAAGAGATTATGAAGGTAATCGCTTGGGATATTACCGAAAAGAATCTTGGCGGCTTAGGCAGTGCAGATTCTCAGACCTACGCTGATACAAAGCGTGTGATTTTCATTACACCTCAGGTGGCAGGTGCACTTTCGACTCTTTATAAGGATAAAGAAAACTTAGAGGATGCACTTATAGAGACTGCCCGCAGACCTATGTGGATGCGTACTTACGCTTACTATTATGCAAACACAGGCAGTGTTTTAACAGGTAAGTCAATAAGCGAAGTTTATGAAGAACTTCTTCAGACCGAGGCAGAAAACGCAAAGTCAACAGCTTCTCCCGGTTGGCTTATTGGTATTACAGAGCCTGAAATAGAGACAGGTGCAACAATGAAAAAGGGCAACACAATCTTCCTTGTTACAGGTGACGATTCCCGTAATAAGACTCAGGTTATGCCCGGCGGTGTTAGTGTTACTTACAAGGCAGAGGTATCAGATATGTACGAAAGCCTTGTTACAAGTATGAACTATCAGCCCATTGAAAGCTATTATCTTACAGCAACTGATTTCACAGTTACTCCTCCTTCAAGTGTGCCTGCTGTGCTTACAAACGGAGCATACCGCATACTTGACCCCTCCGCAGGTACAACATACCTTAACAGAGAGGGAAGAGTGCTGTACGATTCTTCAACACACACTCTAAGCTACTATGCAAACGGTGCAACTGCAGCGGCTACGGTAGCATTAGACCCCGATGCAGACGCTGATTTTATTGCTTACCTTGAAAACTTGGGCCTTAACAGCTCTTTCACAGTAAGAAACGGTAAGATTTCTGCCGCAACAATCCGCTTCTCATCAAATGCAAGTAAGCCCGATACAAATACAGTAGCTCTTACAGCAGAGTCTTTTGAGGATATTACTCTTACGCTTCATGCAAATAACACAGAGAACAGCTTGGCTGCAGGCGGTATTGCACAGGACGGCTCAACAGTTACCATGTCCTCAAGCATAACTTCCTTTGAGGTAAGCCTTGACGGAACTATTGAGACCGGCGATATGACTGATGGCTTTGTAACCTTAAGCGGCTCTGCTGTTACAGTTAATACAAATGCTCCTGCAGGCTCAACAGCCATTATAGGTACAGCAAATTCAGACGGTACATACAGAACTCTTACTTTTGTAATGAAGGCTGACGGTACGTATAAGATTACGTATAACACAGCAGGTACTTTGTCTGCTGAGAATTCTGCAATCTACCTTAAGGGTGCATTTAACAGCTGGGGTACCGCAGACCCATTTAAGAAGACAGAAACAGCAAACGTTTACACAATTACCAAAGCATTTGATGCCGGTACTTATGAATTTAAGATTGACGCTAACGGTACATGGTATGGTAATAGCGGTACTATTAACGATAGCGCAATACGTTGGAAAATGGATTCCGATGCTAATTGCAAGTTTACAACTGCAGGCGGTACCTACACATTTACTTTTGATACCGACGCAGAGAGACTTACAGTTTCAAAGGTATCTGACGAACTTCCCGATATTCCCGTTGTTACAACCAAAACAGTTTACGTTGGTGTAATTGAATACATTACCGATTTCGTTCCTACTCTCCATTACTGGAACAATTCTACAGGTCTTGCTGATGATGCAGCCCTTACTGCAACCGGCGAAACCGCTCAGTATGCTGTAGGTTCTGCATATTGGAGCAACGCTAAGCAGAACTTTAAGGTTTACAAAACAACAATTCCTGCCGAAGCTGTGGCTATGAAGACTTTTAGAATTTCTTCAAACGACAGATGGGCGGCAGAAGATGTTACTTATGCCGATAACCAGATTATTCTTGTTTTTGAGTGGGGCGGTACATACCACAACTTCACAGCTGAGTATACGCCTGTAGTAGCTTGTCAGCATACAAATGTTGAAACTTTAAATGCTGTAGAGGCTACTTGCACGGCTTCAGGTCTTACAGAAGGCAAGAAGTGTCTGGATTGCGGTGAAGTGCTTACTAAGCAGACAACAATTCCTGCACTTGGCCATAAGGAAGAAACCATAGAGGGTAAGGATGCAACCTGCACAGAGACAGGTCTTACAGAGGGTAAGAAGTGTTCAGTTTGTGGCGAAGTTACAGTTGAGCAGGAAGTAATCCCCACAGTAGCTCATAAGGAAGAAACCATAGAGGGCAAAGCTGCTACATGTACAGAGGCTGGTTTAACAGAAGGCAAGAAGTGTTCTGTTTGCGGCACAGTTACAAAAGCACAGGAAGAAATCCCTGCAAGCCATACTGAAGAAACCGTAAAGGGCAAGGACGCAACCTGCACAGAGGCAGGACTTACTGATGGTAAGGTTTGCTCGGTTTGCGGTGAAGTGCTTACTAAACAAGAAACAATACCTGCTAAGGGTCATACTGAAACAACTTTAGAGGGTAAGGACGCAACTTGTACAGAGGCAGGACTTACCGAGGGTAAGAAGTGCTCGGTTTGCGGTGAAGTTACAGTTAAGCAAGAAACAATACCCGCTAAGGGACATACAGAAGAAATCTTAGCATACAAAGCACCTACTTGTGCTGAGACAGGTCTTACTGAGGGTAAGAAGTGCTCCGTTTGCGGTGAAGTTACAGTTGAGCAGGAAGTAATCCCCACAGTAGCTCATACCGAAGAGACCTTAACAGGTAAGGATGCAACCTGTACAGAGTCAGGACTTACCGAGGGTAAAAAGTGCTCCGTTTGCGGTGAAGTTACTGTCGAGCAGGAAGTAATACCCGCTAAGGGACATACAGAAGAAATCTTAGCATATAAGGCACCCACTTGTACTGAGACAGGTCTTACACAGGGCAAGAAGTGCTCCGTTTGCGAAGAAGTTATTGTTAAGCAGATAGAGATTCCTGCAAAAGGTCACAAATGGAATAACGGCATTTGTGAAAATTGCGGTGAAGCATGCCAGCACATCTATGAAAACGGAAAGTGCACAGTATGCGGAACATATGAATTTGTTTCTAAGCTTAAGGGCTACAGCATCAGTCTTAGCGGAAATATTGCATTAAACTTCTATATGACCTTTAACGAAGAGGTAATTGAGGATGAGAACGCACGTGTTGTACTTACTCTTCCCAATAATGTTGAGAAAACTCTTTACGTTAAGGATGCAGAGATAACAGACGAAGGTTATTATGTATTTACAGGTGAAGTAGTAGCTAAAGAAATGGCATCTGTTATTAAGGCTCAGTTTGTTTCTTCTGTTGCTGAGGGTGAGGTTTATGAATATACCGTTAAGGATTATGCCGAGTATATTTTAGAGAGTAATGATGCTAAGTATGAAAGAGCTAAGCCCCTTGCCAAGGCAATGCTTAACTACGGTGCAAATGCTCAGAAGTACTTTAATTATAACCCCACATATCTTGCAAATGAAAAGCTTGCTGAAGCTGATAAGGTGCTAAAGGATGCAGACCTTTCAGAATTCAGCTATCAGCTTACAGGCAAAGAAAACGGAGTTTACTATTACGGTTCTAAGCTTACTCTTGAAAGCGAAACTGCAATTAAGCACTATTTCTACATTGTGAATGAAGATAATATACCTGTATTTACTGTAAACGGCGTAAATGTTGAGGCAGTAAAGAAGGGCGATTACTATGAGGTTAAGATTACTGACATTCTTGCTCAGAACCTTGATGCTCCGGTAGTGGTAACTGTAGGCGGAATTACTCTGGACTACAACGCATTCAGCTACGGTTATCTTGCAATGCAGGGCGATAATGCAGAACTGCAGAATGTAATTAAGGCACTTTATGCATATAATCAGGCAGCAGATGCGTACCTGAACATCTAAGAGCCAAAAGTGTTTTAAAAACGCAGTATTAAAAACTCCCGATATTGCCCAAGTGTTCTTTTAGGTTACTTGGGCAGGTTTAGGGCTAATATCGCTATATGAAAATCACTACCCGAAGAAGAGTTTATTCTCTTCTTCGGGTAGTTTGCATATGGTGTAAGATGTGCTCCTGACATTTAGTCTTGACATAAGAGAGCAGCGTGTGTACTATTAAGCTGTAAATCATCAATACAGAACCTGATTTTTGATGTTAAAAGGTGGTTATATGTCTAAGAAATTTTTATCTAAAGAACTTATTGTGTCTGTGGCATTTCAGATGATAGACGAAATGGGAACCGATAATTTTTCCATACGCCAATTGGCGGCAAGATTAGGGGTTCAGGTTTCGTCTTTATATAATCATATAAAGAACGAGTACGACCTGCTTTTAGAGGTAGCAAAGCTTTCGTCAGTAATGTATACGGATTATATTCAGGAGTCGGTTTCAGGTCTTCCTTTGGAGGAAGCTACTTATAAAGCCGGTTTTGCCTTCAGAACTTTTTTGAAAGAGCACAAATATCTTTATGCGCTTTTGCTTGACCAAAGGTGGATTGGCGACCCTGAATTTGAAAAGGCAATAGAGCGTTTTGTTGAGCCTATCTATTTTATACTTGAGCAGTACGGCATAGAGGATAAGCCGTCTCAGGACCATATGTACGTTGCTATGCGTGTTGTAACTCACGGTTTCTCTACCCTTGATTCCCTCGGTGTATTTGATAACCTTTCCGTAGACCCTGCCGATAGCTATCGTATGATGATGCAAGGTGTTATAAATATGATGAAAGACCTTGGTAACAACGCGGAAAAATAATCTTCACAGAGGAAGGTAACCTGCCAACCATCTGAAAAATGCAGGCGAATCTATAAGCAGAAGCGAGACTAACGGCTGGATTGGCAAAAAGTATTATACATATTATTAATGATAATTACCCCCGAAAAGAAGATTTTACCATTCTTTTCGGGGGCGTGTTGTTTCCTTCAAGGCATAAAGCAAAAACCACAGGGCTTAAGCCCTGTGGTTTGTTGTTAAACTTTAGCGGCGGTGTTTATTGCTGTGGCGATTTTTTTAAGCTCTTTTCTTGAAGAAACACCTAATTTTGAATATATGTTTTTGTTGTGATATTTAAGGGTGTTTTCTTTTATATTAAGCTCAGCCATAATATCCTTTGTGCTTTTGCCCTTAAGGTATAACGAGTAAATCTCACTTTCGGTGGGGGTAAGGGTGCAAAGCCTTGCGGAGAAATATTCGCATTTTATTTTAAATTCTTCTTCATCAGTTAGTGTAGGAACAGTTGTTTCCGTTAATTCGGATTCGCAGGCTTTTTCCTTTTCATTTTGCTGTAAATTGAATTCATTTTCCACAGCTTTAGGCTCAGGCTTTATGTTAAGGGAAGACAGTATTCCGTTTTGCTGCAAAAGAAGATAAAGCCCCAAAAGGAAAAGCTCACTTACTATGTAGGAAACCGAGAGAAACTCAAAGTCGACTTTTACAATCTGCTCCAACAGCCATACACCGATGTTTACAAAAACAGCTATAGCAAGGATAATTGCGTGTATGCTGGACTCGATTTTTTTCTTTACGCTTGCAAAAATTATAGTTGCAATCATTGCCGAAAAATACACAAGCAGGTAGTAAAGATATAGGCTGTGCCAAGGCCCGTATACTTTATCAAGCACAGTAACACCGTTTATGGTTTGAAGGGTAACGGATTTGTAGTATATATCCAGATAGCCGGGGCTTGCGGCAACTAAAAATACAAAACTGCTGATTGTAAGAAGTAAGGCAGGAAGCCACTTTTTGTATGGGATTTTGCAGGTGTTAATTATTATCATAAACATTGATAACGGCAGAAACACCGAACCAAGATAAGAAATTCTGTTTGCCAGCAGGGCTTCTTCTAAAGTAGCAGAAATTGCAAGGGTTAGATAACCTACATTGACCACAAATACCGCTGAGAACAGCAGAAGAAACCACGGGTCTTTTTTTCTTATCAAAAAGCAGTAGCCTGCAAGGAGTATTAGTGCAAGTATAGATGTGACTATATACACTACTGTAAGACTTGCGGATTTTTCGCCGATTTGGCTACAGCTTGAAAATGTAAAAAGCATAATCAGCAGCCCGACTATGCTTATGAATTTCTTTTTCATAAATGAGCTCCTTCAATGGGTTTTAAAATAAAAAACACTTATCCCACACTTTTTCCCACACTTTTAGAAAATAAAAATGGTTTCCCACACTAAAAGATGCTTTTGGGGTGTGGACAGCGGAGTATAAAAGCCCTATAATTGAATTGCAAGAGTTCGAAGGAGGGTATAGACCTTGCCTCTAAAAGTCCCAAGGGTACCCTATTCACACTTTGTGTGAAGCCTGTGCTTTGCGCCAACAATCAGCACAGACCGCCCTGATTTATTTTATTATAATCTATTTTGGCTTTTCAGTCAACAAGCCGTATTTTTAATAAATTAATTTTCAGGAGGTAAATTATGGGACTTTTTGACAAGAAATACTGCGACGTATGCGGTGAAAAAATAGGTCTGTTAGGCAACAGAAAGCTGGAGGACGGAAACCTCTGCAAAGACTGTGCAAGAAAGCTCAGCCCGTTTTTCAGCGAGCGACGTAATTCAACTGTTGCAGAGATAAAAGAGCAGCTTGCTTACAGAGAAGAAAACGAAAAACGACTTGTTAATTTTAATCCCACGTTGGTGTTTGGCAATAGCGAGAAGGTGTACGTTGACGCAACAGCACGGAAATTTATTGTTACAAGAAGCTCAAACTGGCGTGGTGCAAACCCTGATATTATCGATTTTTCTCAGGTTATTTCTATTGATACAGATGTTGTTGAGAATAAAGACGAGATTTTCAGAGAAGACCAAAACGGTAACAGCGTAAGCTATAATCCGCCCAGATATGAGGTGGAATATGAGTTTAACGTAGTTATTCAGGTAAATTCTCCTTGGTTTTCACAAATTGAACTTGAGCTAAGCGACGGAAACCGTCCCGAAAGCCGTATGACAGATTTGTACCGTGAGTATGAGCGTCAGATGTATGAGCTTCAAAATTTGCTTTTGGGCAACGCCCCTGCAAATGCACCTGTATATACTCAGGCAGCCCCTGAGTATGCTCAGCCTGTGCAGTCGGTACCGAATTCATGGAATTGTGCATCCTGCGGAAGTCTTAACAGCTCCAAGTTCTGCCAAAGCTGCGGAGCTCCTCAGCCTGTGAAAGCAGGAGTGTTCCGTTGCGATAAATGCGGCTGGACTTTACCTCAGGGTCAGCAGGTGCCTAAGTTCTGCCCCCAGTGCGGAGATCCTGTGGATTTCAGGGATATGCAGTGATTTTAAAAGCATATAGAATGAAAAGGGGGATGTGATGAAGCGTATGGTGTATATCGTAATTGCAGTCACAGGTCTCATAGCTGCCGGAGTGATTTTTGCAGGGTGTATGGGCAGTACCGTATCAAAAAGCGAAAAACAGCTTACAGGCTTAAGCTTTACTCAAAATCACATGGATTTTGGCAGTTGTTACAGCTTTTATCTGAGAGAAGAGGACGGAAAGGTGCTTTTTGACGCAGAGGTTCGTTTTAATGAGGCACCCTATTGCATTATACTTGAAAGCTGTGAGGTAGATAAGAATTATTTTGAAAAGCTAAAAAGTCTTTGCCATAAGTACTCGGTTGAAGACTATGTTGCTACATATAAAAATAAAGCTTCGCTTTTTGAGCCGTCTGATAAAACCGTAAATAAAATAACAGTTTATTTAGCAGACGGAACCGATAAGTCTGCCGATACAAAGAAAGAGCATATTGAAGTTCTGTATAATTTCTTTTTTGATTTGGCAAAGAATTATATAAGGGAATCAGTTTACGTTTAAGGAGTAATGATTATGGGTATTTTTGATAAGTTTAAAAGTGCCGCAAATTCTGCGGTAAGCGGTGCGGTAAATTCGGCAGTAAATTCTGTAAGCAATAAGAAAGAAACCTTTACTTTTGCTAAACTGCCCGAAAGTGCAGCAGAGTTGCAGAACCTGCCTGAGGCATGTCTCGATTCACCTTTCAAAACAGCGGCATTAACAGTGCTCGCACTTTGTGCTTATGGTGCAGATAAACAAATCGGAATTGAAATGCTTAATTTCCTTAAGGGGCCAAAACCCTTAAGTAATATGGAAATTTCTTTTTTAGACGACAGATTCCGTGACGGCGGGTGGTACGTGCCTTTCTCATATTTTAAGGGTGCAACCCCTGAAAACAACTATACTCCCGCTGAACCCTATACCTTAGAGGTTGAAAGCAATCCTTACTCAGCGTCAAATGAAGGTTATATGACGCTGTGGCTTAAAAGCGGCGGTGCAGACAGCCCCCGACAGATAACCCTGAGGATGAAAGGCGACGGCAGGTGGTTTTTATGGGAGCAGTACGTAATGGTAGGTATACGCACGCCAAAATCCCAAGACCCTTGGGCCTGAGAATATTGGCGGTATTGTGTATGCTTTCGGTATTTGCAAGCCTTTTCGGCTGTAATAAAAAAACTGAGTATCCTTTTGATATAGAAAAAGCTTACTGTTATTCCCGCCAAGGGGTAATTGCAGGCGGCGGATTCTATTTAAAATTCAATCCCGAGGGGGTAGTTGAATATTACAGCTATGTAAAGCCAACCCCCGAATACGAGTGCGGAATGCGTGACAGGGGTGCAGATGTTTATTTCGTAGGGCTTAAAGAGGGCAGAACAGAGGTAACTGCAGTATTTAAGTATCCCACCTGCGAAGACGAGGAGTACACCTTCACTCTTAATGTGGATAAAGATTTGTGCGTTACAAGAATTGATTGACAGGAGGAGTCTTAATGAAAAGGATAAGCATAATCTGCGGTCTGCTTTGTTTTATGCTTGGTATAGGTGCAGTTCCTTTTGGAGTTTATGCAAAAGAAACGGAACTTGCACTTTCAGGCGAGGCACCTGTGTATTACATAGAAACCTACGAACAGCTTAGAAATCATGCATCAAAGGCACAGGCTGACTGCCGATACATCTTAGATGCTGACATAGTGCAGGATGATAACCTGAACAATTTGGAAATCGTTGTTCCTGCAGGTGCTGTTTTTAATCTTGACCTTAACGGATACAACATTCAGAGAAGCACCCAAGGTAACGACTGTGCACTGTTTCGTGTTAAGTCTGACGGCAGAATGACAATTAACGACACCTCGGTTAATAAAACAGGCGGTTGCTGTTTCTCTGAGGGTTATTCTGACTATTATAAGGCAGTTTTCTACAACGACGGCGGCGAGCTCGAGATATATGGAGGTTACTACGAGATTTTATCACCTTATGAGCAAGGCGACTGCAGTATAGTGCGTACCACAAGCGGATACACCAATATATACGACGGTACCTTTGATTCAAGTGCTTCCTGGGGCGGTGACACTATAACTGTCGGCCACTATGCGTATTTGTATGACGTACCGCAGGTGTTTATCTTTGGCGGCGAATTCTACGGAAAATATTCGAATATAGATATAACCCCCTTTGATAATTACCTCGATTACGGTTGCCTTTTTCCAAGCGTATACGTACTGGGCGGTAACTTCTATGTAACCAAAGAAAGCGAAAACACAGGCTTTGCTTATTGCAACAACGGCTGGGGCAGAGTTATAGTAGCCGAGGGTACTGTGCTTTATAAATGTCTTAACAGCATAGACCAAAGATTTGTTGAAGGTGTTTCCAAAAAACTGTTTATGCAGACCATAGATGATTATAAAGAGGGATATTACGACGTAACAGCCCCGCCTATGATTGTGTCCGAAGGGCTCGATTATTACTATCGACTTATAGGTAAGTGCGATAAAGAAATGGTCAACAGCTACAGCACGTCTGTATACGAGCTTCATAAAGAGCAGTTTGATGAGATACAGGAGAGAATCGACACAGTTATGGTGTCAGAAACAGATAAAGTTTCACCCCAAATCAAGCTTGAAAACCGCACTAAAGACCATATTTACGTTAACTGGTATATGTGCGACGAGTCTTCTTATAACGGTGCGAACACAGAGTGGACTTATTTGGGCGATTACGATAACGTAAGCCAATGGCAGTTTGACGAGCGTCCTGAAGAGGCAACAAGCTATATCATCCGCTGTGTTTTAACAAATTCTGACCTTACTACCTACGAGGATATGGTTCGTATCGCTTATATGCCTCTTGAAGATGAGGTTGTATCTTCAGCAATCACAGAGCCTGCATCTTCTGCGGAGTTTACCGAAGCTTCAAAGCCGACTTTATCTACCGAAGCTACTGAACCTTCACAGCCAACCTTTTCTACCGAACCTTCAGAGTCCTCTGCTCCTGCAAGCTCAGCAAATCCTACCGAATCTTCCCAGCCAACATATACTACAAATTCGACTGTGCCCTCAAGCTCTTCTGAGCCAACCGAAACCACGGCAAAAACAGAACCTACCGAAACAACGGGCGAAGCTGTTAACACAACAGCTACCGAGGTTCAAACCAAGCCAACAGAGCCGGAGGATAGCAAGGATATTTTAGGTGACGTTAACAATGACGGTAAGGTTAATATTAAGGACGCAACTATTATTCAGAAGTTTGCGGCAAAGCTTCTTGACCTTACGGAAGACGAAAAACTGAGAGCAGATGTAAACTCTGACGGCAAGGTAAACGTCAAAGATGCAACCGCAATTCAGAAATACGTTGCAAAAATCGAAACGGGTTATCCTGTCGGACTTCCGATTTGATAATATAAAAAATTTAATTATTTGAAAGGTGATTATTATGAAAAGAATTATTTGCTTGCTGTTTACGGTGCTTTTTGCTTTAGCTTTTGTACTTGGCGGATGCACAGATGAAAAAGACCCTACACCTACTGAAACTAATGCAATCACAACCGAAGCTGCCGCAGATAATGTGGACGAAAACGGTGCTAAAGCAATTGCTTTGGAGGATGCAGGCATTACCGAAACTGCCGCCAAAAACCTTGCCGTAAATACCGATGAAGCTGACGGCGCAAAGGTTTACGTTGTAACTTTTGAGTGGAGCGGCTTTGAATATCAGTACACCATCAAGGCAAGCACAGGCGAAATTATTGAAACTATGTTTGACGGTGAAGTAATCTGATGCATAATATGTAATATAAAGCTAAAACCTCGGCAGAATTTTGACAACTGCTGAGGTTTTTTATTATCTTCTTATGGTTTATTAAGATAGATTTAGCTTTATAATATTGACACGGATTTTAAGAACATATAAAATGATTAGAAGAGCTTGGCATGTGGCAGATTGCTTTGTTTTTAAGGCGGAATGTTACCGGAAAGGCTTTGTATGGATACTGTAGGCTACTGTTAACTATATAGGTAAAGGAGTATAATATGAGCAAAAAGTATTATGAATGCCCAACACTTAAAATGACAACTTTTGAGAATGACGACGTAATAGTTGCAAGCGGCGTGCTTAATGACAAAGGCGAAATTGAGCTGCCTTTTGTACCTGCAAACCCGTAAAGTAGGATATAAATGCAGAGAAGAAAGCTTACACAGGCGTTGAGATTGAAGTAGTTACCTTCGATGTTATGGATACAATAGTTGCAAGCTAAGATGAACATCACGTTGACGATTGCTCTAACGTTTTAGAGATTCTTTAATAATTAAATAACACACAAATAAAACTCCCGACAGAAGTAAAAATCTGTCGGGAGTTTTTTGTTTATTTTTTATATTTATTTTGTTAAATGACTAATCGGTCACTTTAAAGTCACCACACAGTCATTTTTCAACAGTAGAATTTAAACCGTTGAGTCAACAACGTACAAAATCCCATTAATTATTAAGTAGAAAAAAGAAAGAGGCGAAAAAAATGAAAAAGTTTATTATTCCTTCAATCGTAACACTTGCAACCATTGCAACAGCATCTGCTTGCTTTTTTGCAATCAAGAAAAAAAGATAAAGCGTTTCCCTTGCATAATACAATTATTATTTAAAAATTATATTTAAGGAGTTAATTAAAATGATTAAAAAGCTTTGTTCAATTTTATTGGCAACAACAATGATCATAGGCTTATGCAGTATTCTTACTGTTAATGCTGCAGAAAACATCGAGCCCGTGCACACACCAAACGTTTCAGCTTTAACCTTAAAGACCGACAAAAACGTAAGCAGATTTTATAATGAAGATGGCGAAGAGGTTGACCTCAGCACTTTGAATGCAAGCACTTTTTCAAGAAGATATGCACTCCCCTCAAAATTTGACTTGCGTGATGAAGGCAGGTCAACAAGCGTAAAGGATCAAGGTAACTATGGCTTTTGCTGGTCCTTTGCTTCAAATGCTTCTATGGAATCAAACATTATTACCAAGAAACTGGTTAATTCCACAGGCGATGAGGTAGATTTGTCTGAGTCAGGCGGTGCGTGGTTCTCTTGCAACGGTGTAACAGACCCCACAGATTCTACCTTTGGCGACCATAGAGATGACCCTTCAAACGGCACTATGGGAGGAAACGCTGTAGACGCCGCTGAAAGTATGTCGTCCGGTTATGGTGCATATCCTGAGGAGCTTGCAAAATATGATGACGTAGACTACGGCTACAACGAAGCCTTACGTTACTATTCAGATTACAAATTAAAGGATTTTTCATTTCTTCCTGAGGATTTTAATTTGATTAAACAGCGTATTATGGAAAAAGGTGCTATGTATTACGCTTACAAATGCTTTGAGGCTAACTACTACGAAACCGAAGACGGTAATTGGACATACAGCGACAACGGCAAATCAATCTTTGGAGAGGAAACAGACGGAGGTCACGCAGTTACAATCGTTGGCTGGGATGATAACTTCAGCAAGGATAACTTCCACCCTGACGCAGGAGTGAAAAACGACGGTGCATGGTTATGCAAAAACAGTTGGGGTAAAGATTGGGGTGACGATGGTTACTTCTGGGTATCATACGAAAGCTTTGCTTACGAATTCGGCCAGTTTGAAATGCAGGGCCAAGACAGCTTTGATACTGTTTATCAGCACCAGACATCAAGCGAGCAGTACTTGTTTGGCGGTAATGACGAAGAAAATCCACAGTATTTTTCATCTGCAAATGTTTTCACAGCTAAAACAACAGAACAGTTAAAGCAGATTTGTTACACCAATGCTGTAAATTCAAATGTAAAAACAAAAATCTTTAAGCTTAATAAAGACTACAAATCCCCTGTAGACGGCGAGTTGTTGGCTGAGTTTGACTCAAATGTTGAGTTTGCAGGCACACATTGCTTAGATGTACCCGGAAATATCACTTTTAATGAGGGCGATATTTTTTCTGTAGTAATCGAGGGCGAAGCTCTTATGACTAACTTCAGATACGAAGATGCCGAGAATCCCACAGGCGATAAAGCAGGCAAAAGCTACTTTACAGACAACGGCACAGACTGGACCGACGTAGCAGACTTTTCAGATGCAAGCTACGCCGCAATCAAGGCATACACAACTAAATCTACAGTTGATAAAACAGAGCTTACAAATCTTGTAAAAGCCGTTGAAGGTTACAAGCCTGCAAACGAAGGCGAGCAGGAGATATATGATAATATTAAACCTCTTATGGAAAAAGCAGAAAAGCTCCTGACTGATGACAATGCAACAAACACAGAGCTTAATAACATTTGCTGTGTTTTAAATGCTCAGTGGGAAACTCTTAAAACAGTAAGTTTCTCTGTTAACAATCTTGATGACTTTAAAACTTTATGCGAAGGTATTCACTCGGGCGAATTCAATAACAAATACATAGAGCTTAATACTGACCTTGATTTATCAGGTTTTGAAATTGAAGATTCATACTACAGAGCTAACAATTTGTATTTCAACGGCAAAGGACACACCATCAAGAATTCAAATGTAACAAACTTATTCGGCAATCTGGAAAATTCTACAATT
>JAFTIP010000053.1 GCA_017456845.1 Ruminococcus sp. | reverse complement strand
TGACTAACTTCAGATACGAGGATGCCGAAAACCCCACTAATGATAAAGCAGGCAAAAGCTACTTTTCAGATAACGGCAAAGACTGGACTGACGTAGCAGACTACGCTGATGCAAGCTATGCTGCAATTAAAGCCTACACAACAAAGTCTACAGTTGATAAAACAGAGCTTGAAAATCTTATAAAAGATATCGAAGAATACAAGCCTTCAAACGAAGGCGAGCAGGTTTTATATGACGATATTATGCCTTTTATGGAAAAAGCAGACAAGGTTCTTAATAATGGCAATGCAACAAACACAGAACTTAAAAATATTTGTTGTGTTTTAAATGCTCAGTGGGAAACTCTTAAAACAGTAAGTTTCTCTGTTAACAATCTTGATGACTTTAAAACCTTATGCGAAGGTATTCGTTCAGGAGAATTCAATAAAAAATACATAGAGTTTAATACGGATCTTGATTTATCAGATTTTGACATTGAAGATTCATATTACAGAGCCAATAATTTGTATTTCAACGGCAAAGGACACACCATCAAGAATTCAAATGTAACAAACTTATTCGGCAATCTGGAAAATTCTACAATTAAGAATCTTAACCTTGAAAATTGTAATGCTGAAAGCGAATCTTTTCGTGCAAGTTTACTTACAAGAATAGCGGTTAATACCAAATTCGTTAACATTGAGGTTAAAAACTCCACAGTCAATGCACCTGAATCAGGGTGTGCGGCACTACTGGCAGGCGAGTCGAGCAGTTGCACAGTTATGAATTGTAATGCTGAAAACTGCAAAATTGTCAGCAAACAAAGAGCAAGTTTGTTTTACTCAGATCAATATGGAAATGGTTCTTCTGAGACTATCAATTGCAAAGCAGAAAATTACACTATATACAGCTACGATTATGTAGACGACAATATGGGCTTTAACTGCACATATAAATGTGAAAAAGGTGTCGGCGTTGCTTCCGTGGAAGTTACAGACGATGATTGTATAGTTAAGGAGTTATGTGGAAAGATTGTATCTGTAAAGCTCAACGGTGCCACGATTGCACCTGTTGGTTCAGAATATCACATTGACAAAACAAATGGTTCTGTAATTTTAGATGTTGAATTCCCTGAAGATGAATATCCTGAATTTGATGGTTTTGTATCTTTTGAAAATCGAACAATTGAAATATCAGGATATATGGGAACAGATAAGGATATTGTTATTCCTGAGAAAATCCTTGGTCTTGATGTTGTTGGTTTAATAGGAGAATTCTATACATACGCAATGGACCCGGCAGACGTTAACTCGATTTCAGTTCCCGGCACTATCAAATCTATTCCGGACAACTGCTTTGACGGTTTCTCAAATCTTTCAAAAGTAATCCTTAGTGAGAGTATTGAAGAAATCGGTGACCACGCTTTAGGTTATCACAAAACAGACTCAGGCTATGCTAAAATCGACGGTTTCACAATTTACGGTTATTCAGGCACAGCCGCCGAAGCTTACGCAAATGCAAACGGCTTCAGCTTTGTTGACTTAAGCGTTGCGGCTCAGGTAGCTTAAGTAAGAATATCAGATAATATGATAAAAATGAGTGTTCACAGCATAAATCTGTTGTGAACACTTGTGCTTTTCCCTCGTTTTTACAAGAAAATTATAAAATTAACAGTTAAATGACAAAAAGGTCACTTTAAAGTCATCTCAAAGTCATTCCTGAGATATAGAATACACTTGTAACAACGAAAGAGAGGAAATAACAATGGTTACCGTATTAATTATTATCTTAGCATTATCAATTTGCGTTATTCTTGGAATCAGCGGTTTAGTGGCAGGCGTAAACGCTTACGTTATTGATAAGGGTGATGACACTATAATTTCATCTGAGGAATCAGAAAAGCTTCAGGATGTTGATTGCATAATTGTTCTGGGCTGCTACGTAAAAGAGGACGGAACCCCCAGTAATATATTGGCAGACAGACTCAAAACAGGTGTTACGCTTTACAAAAACGGTGTAGCTCCCAAGATTATTATGAGCGGTGACCACAGCTCTGAACAGTACAATGAGGTTGCTTCTATGAAAAATTTCGCAGTTAATGCGGGTGTTCCTTCTAAAGACGTTTTTATGGATCACGCAGGCTTTTCAACATACGAAACAATGTACAGAGCAAAAGAGGTTTTCAAAGCTAAAAAAGTAGTTATCGTAACTCAGGAATATCACCTCTACCGCAGTGTATACATTGCCGAGATGCTGGGTATGGAAGCTTACGGCGTTGCCTCTGATTTTAAGCTTCAGGAGAATCGTGAGATTCTTGCAAGATGCAAAGACTTTATTTCGACTATAATTAAGCCAAGACCCGCTAACTTAGGAAGAACATATTCTATTAAGGCTAATGGTAATATGACAAATTTTGCATAATCAAAAATATTCCTCCTTTTTGCAGGCTGATATCCATTTGGATATTAGTCTGCAAATTCTATTTGTGATTATGGCAGGGAAAAATAATAAATGCTTTTTATTAGCGTTGCTCAGCTTTCTATTGTAAAGCTTAAAATATAATGATATAATAAATTATATTGATAAATCAGGTGGGAAGTGGAATTATGACAAAGGTGCTTTTGGTTGAGGACGATAAGAGTATTGTTTCAAACCTTACTGAGTTTTTAAATAGCGAAGGGTATATTGTCAGCAATGTGTCGGGTCAGACAGCGGCAATGGAGTTCCTCTCAAAGGAAAGCGTGGATATGGTGCTTCTTGATGTTTCACTCGAAGAGGGCAACGGTTTTGCAACCTGCAAGGCAATTAAGGCGGAGTATGATATCCCAGTGATTTTTCTTACAGCATCGGGTGATGAATTCAGCACGGTAACAGGTTTTGACCTTGGTGCCGATGATTATATTCCCAAGCCTTTCCGCCCACGTGAACTGGTTTCAAGAATTAAGAACGTTTTAAGACGCACGGGCAGTACAGGCAAAGTTGTAAAGCTTGGTGACGTGGTTGTTGATACCGAAAAAGGTATTGCTCTTAAGAACAACAGGGAACTTTATTTGTCTGCCCTTGAATACCGCCTTTTGCTGTTTTTTATTAATAACCGCGGAATTCTTCTTACCCGCAATCAGCTTCTTGATGCTATCTGGGACGTTGCAGGGGACTATGTAAACGACAATACCCTGACGGTTTACATAAAGCGTTTGCGAGAGAAAATTGAGGATGACCCGACTAACCCCAAAATTATACTTACTGTACGTGGTTCGGGATATAAGGTGGAAGCATAATGAAACTTTTAAAAAACAGAGAGGTTCTTATAACACTGATTTTACAGCTTGTAATCGGTGTGATTGCTTCAATTGTCGGCTTTATGTTTAATGAGGCGGCAGGTATTCTGGCGGTGTTGCTGTCTTTCCTGTTTATTATTATTGGCTACATAACCTCTTACCACCGATACAAAAAGATATCAAGCCTCAGCGAGGATATCAACAAGCTTCTTCACGGGGATAACAGCATTTCTTTTGATGATTATACAGAGGGTGAGCTGAGTATTCTTAAAAGCGAAATTCAGAAAATGACCGTAAGACTCCGTGAGCAGCAACAGAGGCTTTTGGATGATAAGGTGTATCTTGCGGATTCGATTGCTGATATTTCTCATCAGATACGCACACCTCTTACGTCTATCAATCTGTTAGTGCAGCTGCTTTCAAAGCCTGACCTCAGCGAGGACAAAAAGCGTCAGCATATACTTGAGCTCAGGCGTATGCTTTCCCGCATTGATTCGCTGATTACAGCTTTGCTTAAAATTTCAAAGCTTGATGCAAAAACGGTACAGTTCAAACCTCAGAATTTAAGCCTTGAGGAGCTTGTTAATAAATCCTGCGAACCGTTGCTTGTGCCTTTTGAGCTTAGAGGTCAGGAACTTGCGATTTCTGCCGAGGGCGAATTTTTCGGTGATTTGGCGTGGACCTGCGAAGCTGTAGGCAATATAGTGAAAAACTGTATGGAGCATACCCCCGAGGGTGGTAAAGTTGAGGTTATTGCCGTTGAAAATCCCATTTACTCAGAGATTGTAATTACGGACAACGGCACAGGAATTGATACGGACGATTTGCCCCATATTTTTGAACGTTTTTATAAAGGTAAAAATTCCGGCGACAACAGCTTTGGCGTGGGTCTTGCTTTGGCAAGAATGATTATTACAGGGCAAGGCGGTACCATTAAGGCCGAAAACAGAAAAGATAAGGGTGCAAAATTTACTATACGCTTTTATAAAGGAACCGTCTGAATAGGCGGTTCTTTTTGAAAAACTTTAAAGTGACAGATTTGTCACTTTAAAGTCACCCTTAAGTCATACCGACAAGATAGAATAATCCTGTAATAAATTTAAAGGAGTTTTTACAAATGGAAATTTTGAGAGTAGAAAATCTCACAAAGGTGTATGGTAAAGACGAAAATGCGGTTCATGCACTTGACGGAGTTTCGTTTTCAGTAAACAAAGGCGAGTTTGTGGCAATTATAGGTCCGTCAGGCTCAGGCAAATCCACCCTGCTCCACATTCTCGGCGGTGTAGACAGACCAACAAGCGGTAAGGTGTTTATGGACGGCAAGGACGTTTATGCTCAGAACGAGGAACAGCTTGCAATCTTCAGACGCCGTCAGGTTGGTCTTATTTATCAGTTTTACAATCTGATTCCTGTTCTCAATGTTACAGAGAACATTACTCTTCCTGTGCTTATGGATGGTCAGACTGTTAACGAGAGCAGACTTGAGGAGCTTCTTGCTACTCTAAAGCTTGAAGGAAGAAAAAACCACCTGCCCAATCAGCTTTCAGGCGGTCAGCAACAGAGGGTTTCAATCGGCCGTGCACTTATGAACGCACCTGCGGTAGTGCTTGCCGACGAGCCTACAGGTAATCTTGACTCTAAGAACAGTCAGGAGATTATGGAGCTTTTAAAGGTTTCAAATCAGAAGTACAATCAGACTCTTATTCTTATTACTCACGACGAAAATATTGCCTTGCAGGCAGACCGTATTATTGCTGTGGAGGACGGAAAAATCACCCGTGATGAGGTGATTCGCAGATGAATGTGTTCAATAAGGTGACTCTGCAGTCTTTAAAGAAAAACAAAACCCGCACCATTGTTACTATTATAGGCATTTTGCTTTCTACAGCTTTAATTTGTGCGGTAACCACTTTCACCTCAAGTATGCAGAATTTTACTCTGAATTCTGCAATTTATGTTAATGGCGACTGGCATGCACAAGTAAATTGTGCCACACCTGAAGAACTGGAGAAAATAAGTGGTGATGAAAGAGTTTCTCAGTATGCATATGCTCAGGATTTAGGCTACGCAAAAATTGAAAGCGAGAATAAGGACAAGCCTTACATAAATGTTGTGGCAGGCGATAATGAGTATTTTGATACGCTTCCTGTGCATTTGGTTTCAGGTCGTTTGCCTCTGAGCCCCGATGAAATTGTTTTATCCGAGCAGTTTTATGCAGATGGTAACTCGGGCATTAAAGTGGGTGATAAAGTTACTCTTTCATTAGGAGAGAGAACATATAACGGACATAAATTGGGACAGGGGGATCCTGTATACACCTACGGTGCCAATGAAAAAGTGTATGTGGAAGAAGAGTTTGTAAAGAGTGAATCCCGTACATATACTGTTGTGGGTGTTTGCGAAAGACCTGATTATTGCGAGGGTTATAACTCACCCGGCTACACAGCCTTTACTGTGGCTGATGAAAATTCGGTTCAGGATGCACAGCTTGCTATATATTACAAAATGCACAGCCCTAAGGAGGTTTATTCCTTTACAGAGGAAATGGGATTAGATACAACGTACAACAGAGAAGTTCTTATGTATTCGGGTGTGTCTCGTCATGATACTTTTTCTCAGGTGCTTATAAGCCTTGCCGCAATTGTAATTGTTCTTATTATGTTTGGCTCAGTGTCTCTTATTTATAACGCTTTCTCTATTTCTGTTTCCGAGAGAACCAAGCAGTTCGGATTGCTTTCGTCAATCGGTGCTACCAAAAAACAGCTGAGAAAAATGGTTCTTTTTGAGGCTATGGCGGTAAGTGTAATTGGTATTCCCTTGGGTATGATTGTCGGTATTGGCGGAATTGCCGTAACCCTTATGCTTATTGGTCATAAGTTCAGCACTATGCTGGGCGGCGTGCCTGTTGAAATGAAGGTCTGCGTAACCTGGCAGTCTGTTGTAATTGCTGTTTTAATCGCCATTGTTACTGTGCTTATTTCTGCGTGGATTCCTTCGGTAAGAGCTACAAAAGTTTCTGCTGTTGAGGCGATTCGTCAGAACACAGATATTAAAATTAAAGGAAAGCAGATGAAAACATCGAAGCTTACCTATAAGCTTTTCGGTTTACCCGGTGTGCTGGCTGTTAAGCAGTTCAAGCGTAACAAAAAGAAGTACAGAGCAACCATAATCAGTCTTTTTATGAGCATTGTGCTGTTTGTTTCTGCGTCTGCCTTTACCGAATATCTTGTAGATTCTGTAACAACAAGTATGGCTCCCCCTGCTTATGATTTGACTTACGGAGTGAATGACAATCAGCTCAACGGCAAAACCCCTGATGAAATTTTAAAGCTTCTTAAGGCGGATAAATATGTAACAGAGGGTACTTATGCCGAAATTTGCTATGCCTCCGGTGAAGTTTCTACAGAATATATATCTGACCAGCTTTTGAAATCTTATGGCGATGAAGCTAAAAATTCGGACTATGTAAATATGGAAAGTGTTGTACATTTTGTAGATGACGCAGAGTTCAAGAGGATTCTTAAGGATAACAGTTTAAAGGAAGAGGATTTTTATAATCCCGATGCACCTATAGCGATTGCTCAGGATGTGTACACCTATTTTGATTCTACTCAGGGTAAATATGTTACTATTGATATGATTAAGGGCGATGAGTTTGAATTGCTGGGTGAAGAATATACCCATAAATCGGTAAAAACAATCGAGGATAAACCCTTGTTTATTGATACATCAATACCGACTCTGAATTTAATTTATCCTATAAGTATGATGGATAGGGTTTTAACCGAAGCTGAAAGAGAGATAGGTAATGTTTACACCTTCTATCTTAAATCAGATAATCATGCTGCAAGTTTTGCGAGTATTCAGAAAACTTTGAGTCAGAACGGTTTGTCTACAGAGGATTTTTACGATAAGGCAGCAGTAAGTGAGATGGATAGAAGCTTTATCGCTATTATCCAGGTGTTTGCATTCGGTTTTGTAATTATTATTTCCCTTATTTCCGTAGCAAATGTGTTCAACACAATTTCTACTAACGTAAGCCTCAGACGCCGTGAGTTTGCAATGCTTAAATCCGTAGGTATGACTCAGAAGGGCTTTAACAAAATGATGAACCTTGAGTGCCTGCTTTACGGTACAAAGGCATTGGCTTTAGGCTTGCCCGTTTCCTTTGCGATTACTTTTCTTATTTACCTTGCAATTGCACAGGTTTACGGAGCAGAATTTTTCCTGCCCCTTAAAGCAATTGCAATAGCTGTAATCAGCGTATTTTTGGTGGTATTTGTAACGATGATGTACGCCATGAGAAAAATCAAAAAGGATAATCCCATTGACGCACTGAAAAACGAAAATTTATAAAAATTTAAGGCGGTAAGATGCTTTTGTATCAAAATGCATCTTACCGCCTTTTTGTTATATATCTTTTAGCAGGGGCAGACACTAAAAAACAACTGAAAATTTATAAAAAAGGGATAACTCTATAACCCATAACTTTGAGATGTGAGCGAAGATAACACATATTTTATAAAACAAAAAAGCATTGCACCTGAGAGGGAGTGTCGATTGGTTCCTTCATGTGCAACGCTTTAATTTGTTATGATTTAAGTTTAAGAAAAGATATTAAACTCATTAATTAAAGAAATTTATGTTTAAATTCTGCGAAAGAGCTTTTCGTCTGTGCATTAATCCTCTACTCTGATTGTAACAGAATTCATAACAGGGTGACGGTCTCTGGGGATAGTTCCGTTCTGGTCGATAGGTCTTGCCTCATCGCAAACTCTGTCTACAACCTCGATACCCTCGGTTACATAGCCGAAGGCGGCATACTGGCCGTCCAGAAAACAACTGTCTTCGTGAACGATGAAGAACTGTGAGCTGGCACTGTCAGGGTCCATAGATCGAGCCATGGAGATTGCACCCCTTGTGTGTGACAGGGTGTTGTTATATCCGTTTATACGGAACTCACCCACGATGGTCTCGTCGGAACCGCCCATACCTGTGCCTGTAGGATCACCGCCCTGCATCATAAAGCCTGCGATAATGCGGTGGAAGGTAAGTCCGTCATAGAATCCTTCCTCAGCAAGGGATACAAAGTTTTCTGTGGTAATGGGTGCAGAATCCTGGTCTAACTTTACCGTGATGACACCATAACCCTCAATATCAATATCAGCAAAATAAGTTTTGTTATTATCAAGCATAGTTATCCTTCTTTCTTCTATAAATTCAAGTGCATTATACTACACATTAAAAAATAAATCAACAGAATGTATACATTGCGTTCCGTACTTTGCTGAACGCCCGATTAAGTTGCGAGTTTGGCATAGGGTGTTTAGCGATATACTGCTATTAAACTGCTAATTGCTGATTATTTAGAAAGCTTTTCTGTGGCTTTAGCTGGTTATGGAGAATGTTGCTCTCTTAAATAAAATAGAAATCTAAGTAGTTCAGTACGGAAAATACCGGCTGAGTTTGTCCTTAAAACAGATAAAATATCGCTTACCAAGTAGTAATAGCTCTTACAATTTTGTGACGAGGAACATTAAATAAAGAATGCTATAAAACATATTAAACAATAATTCCATAAAATATATAAAAATAGTAGAAAAAAATATAATATTATGATATAATAAATTTTAAACATTTAATAATACTTTTTTGCTTGGAGGCATGAGCATTGTGAAAAGAATTTGGAAGAAAAGTGTGTCGCTGTTACTGGTCTTTCTGATGGCAGTCAGTATACTGCCAATGAACATAACTGCTGACGCGAACAGCACAACGCCTAAAGTTGAGATTGTAAGCTTTATGCGCGGTGCTCAGGAAGATTTACGCTCCAGCGAGCTTCTTGAAGCACGTGTAACCGGTTATGACGGAAATGTCCGCGAGCTTACATATGAGTGGACAAACACTCTGGGCACATATCTGTATGTTTACAATTCTCACAATATGTACTACATTGACGGTACTGATGGTGAGGTGGAGATTTACAACAGCAAAATAGAGGCAAGTAACAATATGTCGGGACGCAGTTATAAAGATAAGTTCACCGGTGAAGGTTACTGCTGGGCGGCTGTTTACGGCTCAAATACCTCAGGTACAGGTGCCACAATTCATAATTACAATGCCTACAACGGAACTATCTCTGTAACTGTTAAAGATAAAAACGGCAACATAATCGGAAGTGACTCCCATACAGGCAAGGTTACTTCATCCGGATATTTGTGGTGGCAGACCTACAGCTACAGCGGTATTGTTGACTACAGCCTGCAGACTGATATGGACGACGTTACCATAGGTATTTTCGAAGGTGACACAAGAAATGTAAAAGACCTTCTCGGCGAAAGTGCAATTCTTCATATTACCTGTGTAGAAAGCACAGTCAATAAAGGCAGAATTGTCAGCGGAGCAGATAATATTACTCTTACTCAGGACGGAGACTATTATATTACGGCCAAAGAACTTAAGGGTGAAGGAAGCACAGATGCTAATGGCGATGCAAAGGTTGAATTAACCATAGAGAAGAACCAATGTAAATTCCATGAACATATCACTGCTACCGCTACAACAACTGTATATGTGTTCAAAAAGCCTACCACCTCCACTACCGCTTACACTCTTACTCTGAATAAGGAAAGCCTTGACCCCAGATGCAGATACTTTATTAACGGTAATGAGGGCGTAAAACAGCCTGACGGCACAATCCTCTTTGAGGGGCTTAATCCTAACACAGAGTATATGGTAGAGGTAAGAGCAGAGTATAAAGACGAAAACAACAACACCCGCTCTACATATGCTTTTGTTTACGATACAACTCTGCCCGTGTTTAAGGGTACGGTAGAGGTGTACCTTAACGGTACATACGCTTCCGAAACTCATACTGCAACAGGTACAAAGGTTAATATTGAGGATGTTTCTGATTACTCAGAAATTTATGCAAAAGAAATAAATGGTAAGGAATTTATTGAGCTTACAAAATCCGAAACCGCAACAGGCACTTACACTTCAATTCTTGATACAGGCTCCTATCAGCTTTATTATACCACTGATGAAAGCACAAAAATTGATGAACAGCTTATGGTTATGCACCATGCTGACCGTACAAGATACTTGTTCTATAACTCTGTTCAATACAAAGACGGCGAAACTGACCTTGGCACAGATTATTATGTAACAGGCTCTTCTGTAAATACCAGACCTGCACTTACTAAAGACGGTTATGTGTTTATGGGTTGGCAAGATGAAAACGGCAACCTTTATTCTGCCGACAGCCTTCTTACAGGCGGGATTTCAGTTCCCTATGTGCTTACGGCTCAGTGGGTAAAGGGTATAGATGTTTTTGTAAATATTACGGTTGACCATTACGATAAAAATAAAACAGGTCATTATACTGATAATGAAGACAGACACCATATATCTCTGGACCTTATGAGCAGACCAAATGACGGTTTATATAAAGACTTTGCCGACGTATTTGATGCTCCTACCGTGATTGATTGGGACGGCGAATCTGTATTCAATCACGAGTTGTTTGAGGTTACAAGGTTTGTAGATGCCGACACCTATACAGACGAAACAGTTTACACAGCAAAGATGCCTCTGCTTTCAAATGTGGCACCAGGTAATGATTATTCGGTTGAGATAACAAAGTCAGGCTATGAGATTACAGGCCTTACAACAACCACAGATGAATCAGGTAACGTTACTGTGGACGTAAAGCTTCGATACGACCCAAAGAATGCTGACCTTAAATTTACTGTTGAACTTGACGAAAACTCAAATAGGCTTGTGGCAGAGCATCCTGAGTACAAGCCTAAGGCGGTGGATGTAAAGGTTCTTTCATGGTATACCGACGATTATGATAACGGTGAACATACTTTGGAGGCTAACGATTGGCACCATATTTCACAGCACCATGATACTTTCGTTACATTGTATCTTGATGAAAACGGCACGGCTACAGGTTCATACCCTGTGTGGATGCACAATGCGTCAGGCACAGAAACCTATTATTACCGTATCAAGGTAGTTTCCTATGTTCTTGAGAACGGAACTATTATTTATACACAGGACTCATCAGATGAGGATTTGAAGAACATCGAATACGTTACTCCTGCAGGTAGATACAAGGCAACAATTAATGTTGAAGACGGAGAGAATCCCGATAGTGTAAACACAGCACTCGAGGGTGCGTATTTCAGCACCGACGGTATTCAGAGAGGAAGCATTTCGGGTGTTATCAGTATTAATACCCATACGGTAACCTTTGAGCCTGACGGCGGTAAATTCTCAGACGGTACAACAGAGAATAAGGCCATAGAAAATCAGATTGAAGTTCCTGACCTTTCTCAGTACACTCCCACCAGAGACGGCGGTTATGTTTTTGACGGTTGGTATGTAGTTGGCGAGAATGGCGATATTACAGATGAAACCGTAAATACAGGCGACGGCCTTTTAGATGACATTATTCTCCGTGCAAAGTGGAAGGAACCGCTTACTGTTAAGGGTATTATCTCTGTTGCGGGTTTCTACCATCTTAATGATGATGTTAATGAATTGCGTGTAATCAATCAAGCAGATCGTACACACTCAGTTACCGTATATCTTCAGAAGCTTCTTCCCAATGGTTATACAGAAACAATCCAGTCTCAGAAGCTGGATGTTGTGTATAATGATATGTCTGTGGCTGAGGTAGAAAAGCCTATGGGTACAGCGATGTATATGTTTACAGCTGTTCCCGATGACGGCACGCAGTACAGAGTTCTTATCAGTAACCCCAACTATGCTGTTACATATCAGAATGAGCCTGACAGCATAGATTTCAGTTTGATGTTTGAATATGATAAGTACGGCCCGGCAAGCTTTATGGCAGAACTTGGAGAGGCAGAGCCTCTTGTAGCGGATGTAAACGCCTATATGGAGTTTTCAACCCGCGATTTTGACCTCCACTATAAAGTTATCGCTTCTTATATAGGAGAGGGCTTCAGACCAAGCCTTGCTGAGGTGCTTGTTTTATATGATGATGACCTTAGCGGCGATTTGCCTCAGGGCTGGCCTGTAATCAGTCAGATGGTTGATGATGATATTATCAAAGGTCAGGATACAGCTCTTGGTAAAGAGGGTACAGGCGAAAACAGTTATCCTGTGTGGATTTCAAAGCCTGACGGACACACCCTCTACGATTTTGCAGTTCTTCTTAAGGATTATACAATCAACGGTGTAGAAACAGAAATGAATCCCGCTACAGCACCTTTCTTTGTATACTACAACGGCAGTGCCCGTTACAGCGCCTTTGAGAATTTAACCCCCCAGCATCAGACACAGCTTCTTACAATTGAGCTTCAGCCCAAAAGATACAACGTTGTGTTTGATATGAATTTTGAGCAAACAGAAACAGACCATATTGAAAACTTCGAAAAATATACAGTATCGGGCGGCAACTACCGTACAGGCCATATCTGGAGCTATGATACCGATTTAAGCGATGCAACTCCCACTCGCCAAGGTTACAAGTTCCTTGGTTGGTTTGACAAAAATGATAATCTTGTTACAGAAATCGGTGCTGAGGTTGCTGAAGATGTTACCCTTACAGCTAAGTGGGAGAAGCTCTTTACAGTTACCTTCCACGCAAATAATGAGGATGTAACAGAGGATGTTTTCAGAGTTTACTACGAGCAGGGCGAAACTCCTGAGGACGCATTTACTCTGGATAGCGACAATACCATTACATATTTCTACGATTTGCCCCAGCTTAGTTACCGTGACAACAACAAGTACATCTTCAAAGGTTGGTATCTCGACAAAGATAACAACAACGACAGCAGACCCATTTCATGGAGTGATGTATATACAGAGGATACCCACGTTTACGCTCATTGGATTGAGGTTGAATCTGTAGCTCAGGATATTAATGATTCTAAGGTTATTCCTTATCCCGATGCTATGTATCCGGGGTATGATCTTGCTGGCGTGCAGATAAGAACAGAAACCATAAACGATAAAGAACACTACGGTCAAGCAGGTTCAGGTTTGCGTTTTGTAACAGTTATGAGCGAAGATGTGTACACACAGGTTCAGAATATTACAAGCAATAATATAAATGCCGAGTATGGTTTTGTTATTGCAAAAACCGAAACAGCAAAGCAGTATGCAAATGGTGATAAGGACTATAGCCTGCAGTACAAGGATAAAAACGTAAATGGTGTGGATACAACTGCCGATTACCAATATGTGCAGAATGCTAAGTGCAGCGGTGTTGTTGACCACAGAAACTTTGAAGACTACAGACTTTACACAGTAGTTATTACTTATGACGGACTTGAAGGAGAGCAGCTTGCTGAGGCACACAATTCTCATCTTACTGCACGTTCCTATATGCGTTATGATGATGCAAACGGACTTTTAAGAACATATTATAATAACTATACAGGAACATCCAGCTTCAGCGGTTGCAGTGCAAGCTTTGCCGAAGTATCAGAGGGTTTTGAAATTTCTAAAAACAGCTTATGAGTATGAGAAGAATAATCATAATATCATTGTTGCTGATAATCGTTGCAGCCTTTGTTGGCTGCAACGAAAGTCCGACAATAACAGTCGACCCTACTGAGGAAACATCTGCCGTTACTGTAACGGTTGCAGATTTGACCGCAACCCATAAAGAGAACGTAACATCACAAACTTTGGAATCAACGGAAGTTCAGCCTCAGGAATCGTTCTCTTTTTTGGCAACAGAACCTGCAAAGCTTCCTTCTGAAAGCGTTGAAACATCAACCGAAATAACTGAGGTTATATATGAAGAACCTCAGATAAATTTTTCTGATTTAGAGTGATTTAAATGAAAAAGTATATCGCAATAGTTCTTGTGCTTCTGGTTTTGTCAGGCAGTCTGGCACTGGTGGCTTTTGCTGACGGTTTCAGCTACGGTGACGCCAACAAGGACGGAAAAATTAATATTAAGGATGCAACCTATGTTCAGCGGTATGTGGCTATGCTTATTGAGCTTGACGAAGAATCCCTCAGACTTGCTGATGTTGACGTAAACGGAAAAGTAAATGTCAAGGATGCCACAATGATACAAAAATTTCTGGCAATGCTTATAGACGGTTTCCCTGCTTTTACTAAGCCTGCTGAAACTTTGCCCGCAGATGAAACTACTGAAACAACAGGTGAAACGGATATTACAATAGACTCAACAGATTCAACGCAAGTAACCACAATGACCATGCCTACAGAGGGCGAAACCGACTCCGTTAAAGATAAAACTGATTCCGTTGAGGATGAGACAGATTCTTCTAAGGTTACTACGGCTCCCGTTGATGATATTACAGAACCCGATGAGGGTGAGACAAATACAACTGAGAACGCAACTGACCCTGCTGAGGTGTCAACGGTTCCTGCTCAGACAGTAAAACCTACTGTGCCCTCAACACCTGCACAAACGGTTCCGCAGGCTACAGACCCAAAAGAAACGCAGTCCCCTGCAAAACCTATTGTAACAGAACCTGTAAAGCCCACCAAGCCTTCTGTTGATAAAGACGGCTACTATGACCAAATTATTAGACCATAAGAAAGTGAGTGTAAAAAATGAAAAAACCATATGAAAATCTTGAAGTTGAAGTAATTGTGTTTGAAAAAAAGGATGTAGTTACCGCTTCCGGTGCAGAAAACCAGTCTGCAGAGCAGGATAATGCATTTTTTAGCATAAGAAGCTTCTGGTAATAAGTGAATTTTATAAAGCAGTTCCCGACTCTTAGGTGAGTCGGGAACTTTTTGTTTATATGCGTAAAGACTTTAATCGTATTTTTCTACTTAATGCATGAGTGCAAGTCTGTTCTTTTTTTCAGACAGATAAAGGACTGAGAGAGCAGTTTGCTTCGGAGAGGATAGTACTCCTCTGGCACAGCACTTCACAGATTGTTGAGGTGTATTACGTAAAAAGATATAACTCAAGGTTTAGAAGTATAACGGATAATTTTGAAATTTGATAAAACGGCAAACTTCTGAGAAATTGGAGGTTTGCTCTTTTTTATTTACAATGATTTTACATTAGCTTGGTTATGGATTTTACAGCCTGAAATTACAATAATAATCGTGGACGAAAGAATTATACCACAGAAAGGATATATATGAGTATGAAAAGAATTACAAGTTTAGTATTGGTAGCAGTATTGATG
The DNA here is from genome assembly GCA_017456845.1 of Ruminococcus sp. Classification (GTDB taxonomy): domain Bacteria; phylum Bacillota; class Clostridia; order Oscillospirales; family Acutalibacteraceae; genus Ruminococcoides. The sequence continues at coordinate 1,750 of JAFTIP010000053.1, read as the reverse complement.
TGTGCGGTGTTCGCAGGTTGCGGCTCAAAGAATGCAACAGTTACCACAGACGGCTCAACCTCTATGGAAAAGGTAATAGGAGCATTGGGAGAAGCCTTTGAAGAAGAGGAAGGTATCACAGTAACCTACAATCCCACAGGTTCAAGCTCAGGTATCAAGGCAGTTAAGGAAGGCACTTGTGATATCGGACTTTCCTCAAGAAATCTCAAGGATGAAGAAAAAGCAGAAGGTCTTGTTGGCACTGTTCTTGCTTACGATGGTATTGCAATCATTGTTAACAATGCAAATTCAGTCAGCGATATGGATTTAGAGACAATCGCAAAGATTTATAAAGGCGAAATCACAAACTGGAAAGAGCTTGGTGGTAAGGACGCTGAGATTGTTTTAATCGGCCGTGAGGCAGGCTCAGGTACCCGTGACGGTTTTGAAAGCGTAACAGATACCGAGGATGCTTGCAAATATCGTCAGGAACTTACTTCCACAGGTGATGTTATCACAACAGTGTCAAATAACGAAGATGCAATCGGCTATGCTTCTGTTGCGTCGGTTACAGATAAGGTGAAGACTGTTACAGTAGGCGGTGTTGCTCCTACCGAGGAAACTATCAAGAATGGCACTTATGCAGTGCAGAGACCTTTCGTACTGGTAACAAAGGAAGGTGTTGAGCTTTCGGAGAGTGCAAAAGCATTCTTTGATTACATTACAAGTGAGAAAGCAGCTGATATCATCGCATCAGCAGGTGTAGTTGCAGCTTAAAGGCAGTAAAAAGATAAAGCGACGGCTGAGTATCAGTCGCCGCTTTTACCCGTTAGCCACGGGAGGGCTTCTCGCCTACGGATAAGTATTGGTTGATTATAAACTTGTATTAACGGCGGGTTGCAGGTGTTTTATTAGATTTTTACTGCAATACTTTTTATCAGAGCGTTGCAGACGAGGAAATTATATATGAAGAAAAAAAGACTATTTGAAAATATAGTCCACGGCATATTTCTTGTGCTGGGACTTATAACTGTTGGATTCGTATTGCTGATTACAATTTATCTTGTTGTATCGGGTATCCCTGCCATTAAAGAAATCGGGCTTTTTAACTTTCTTTTTGGTACAGAGTGGGCGCCCACAAAGTCAGAGCCTCAGTACGGAATCCTACCCTTTATATTAACAAGCGTGTATGGCACAGCAGGAGCTATTTTAATCGGTGTGCCTATCGGCTTTATGACCGCAGTTTATCTTTCCAAGGTTGCAAATAAAAAGGTCAGAGCAGTTGTGGAAAATGCAGTTAATCTGCTGGCAGGTATTCCGTCGGTTGTGTACGGCTTAGTGGGTATGCTTATCTTGGTGCCGGGTATCAAGAAGATTTTTAATGTGCCTGACGGTGCAAGCCTTCTTGCGGCAATTATTGTACTTGCAGTTATGATTCTGCCGTCGATTATCAAGGTTTCCATAACCTCTCTTGACGCAGTACCTAAGGAGTATGAGGATGCCTCTCTTGCACTTGGTGCAACCCCAACCGAAACATATTTTAAGGTGTCTGTACCTGCCGCTAAAAGCGGTATTGCCGCTGCGGTAGTGCTTGGTGTAGGCAGAGCAATCGGTGAAGCTATGGCGGTTATGATGGTATCGGGTAATGTGGCAAATATGCCTTCTCTTTTTGAAAGTGTTCGCTTTCTTACAACGGCAGTATCAAGCGAAATGGCATATTCAAGCGGACTTCAGCAGCAGGCACTTTTCTCTATTGCTTTAGTGTAGTTCC
>JAFTIP010000052.1 GCA_017456845.1 Ruminococcus sp. | reverse complement strand
TGAGGGTGCAGTCAAATGAGGCTTTTCTCAGAGTATTCTGCAACGTGTGACATACGTCAGTTGTCGGGGATATGTTAGTATTCCTTAAGTGTACGGCTTGCCGTAAATCAAGGTGGCACCGCGGATAATCAGTTTATTCGTCCTTGACAGATGAAATTTTCTGTCAAGGACTGATTTTTTTATGAAGCTTTATACTAAACGATGGCGGAGCTTAAAATATTAAACTATTATTTTACACACAGCTTATTTTATATATTGGAGGATTTATTATGAATTTCAGCGGCGTAGATTTTGATACTTATTTCAGACATTATCCCAACAAAGACGGTTACTTTGGTAAGTACGGCGGAGTATATATTGAGGATAAATTAAAGGATGCAATGGCAGAGATTACCGAGGCTTACTTCTCAATCTGCCAGTCCAGAAAGTTTATTGCAGAGCTCAGAAGAATTCGTAAAGAGTTTCAGGGCAGACCTACTCCTGTTTCTCACCTTGAGCGTCTTTCGGATGCACTGGGCGGCAGAGTTCAGCTTTATGCAAAGCGTGAGGACTTAAACCACTCAGGTGCTCATAAGCTTAACCACTGTATGGGCGAGGCTTTGCTTGCAAAATATATGGGCAAAAAGAAGGTTATTGCCGAAACAGGTGCAGGTCAGCACGGTGTAGCGTTAGCTACTGCTGCAGCATATTTCGGTTTGGAGTGCGACATTTATATGGGCTCTGTTGATATCAAGAAGCAGGCTCCTAATGTAGCCAGAATGAAGATTTTAGGTGCAAACGTTATTGAGGTTACTCATGGTCTTAAGACTCTTAAAGAGGCTGTAGATGCCGCATTTGATGCTTACTCCAAGGAATATAAGGACTCTATCTACTGCATCGGTTCTGTTTTAGGCCCTCATCCTTTCCCAATGATGGTAAGAGATTTCCAGTCTGTTATCGGTATTGAGGCAAGAGAGCAGTTTGTTGAGATGACAGGCCACCTCCCCGATGCCATTGTTGCCTGTGTTGGCGGCGGCAGTAACGCTGCAGGTCTTTTCTCAGGCTTCTTAAACGACCCTGTTGATATTTACGGCATTGAGCCTTTGGGTAAAGGCCCCACACTTGGCGACCACGCCGCTTCTCTTAAGTACGGCACCGAGGGCATTATGCACGGCTTTAACTCCATTATGCTTAAAGACGAAAAGGGCGAGCCTGCTCCTGTTTACTCGGTTGCTTCAGGTCTTGACTATCCTTCCTCAGGCCCTGAGCACGCATTCTTACAGGAAATCGGCAGAGTTAAGTACGACGTAATTGATGACGAAGAGACAATTGATGCTTTCTATAAGCTTTCTCGTCTTGAGGGTATTATTCCTGCTATCGAAAGCTCCCACGCTGTTGCTTATGGTATGAAGCTTGCAAAGACTATGGAGCACGGCTCTGTGCTTATTAACCTTTCGGGCAGAGGCGATAAGGATATGGATTACGTTATTGAAAAATACGGTATCAGATAATGAAAAGAGGCTGTCTAATAAAAGACAGCCTCTTTTTTGCTACTTGTTATTAAGCTTCGCTGAACATATCTTTGCCTACACAGCAAAGAGGACATTCAAAATCTTCGGGTAAATCCTCAAACTTTGTGCCGGGAGCAATACCCTGCTCAGGTAAACCCTCAGCCTCGTCATAAACCCAGCCGCAAGCATCGCATACATATTTCATAATTTATTACCTCTTTTACTTATTTAAATTTCTGCTTTCCATAAGCCGTGAAGGTTGCAGTATTCAAACACAGCCACAGGTTCTTCGTCGCAAAGTGCAAATTTAACCTCAGGCTTTGTGCCGGGTTTTAAGCACTTACGCTGACCGCCGCGGTTTGTCTGCAGATATACCCACTGAATGAAGTGCTCTTCCACCATTGGATGCTCTACCTCGCCAACCTTAACGGTTACGATGTTGCCGTCGATTGATACTACGGGAACGTGCTTCTCGACAGCGGCGTCAACCGTGCCGGGGATAAGCTCCTGCATTTTTTCGCCGCAACACATCATAGGAACACCTGCATTGTGAATAACACCGATGATGTTGCCACAGTGGTTACACTTAAAAAATCTGATTTCACACATAATTTTACCTCCAAAATTATTAATATAGTTTATTATATAGTATTTTATTTTATCTCTTCAAAGTCAGAAGCACCATGCTTGCAAAGTGGGCAAATATAGTCATCGGGGAGAGTATCGCCCTCATAAATGTATCCGCAGATTTTGCAAACGTAGCCTTTTTTACCTTCGGTTTTGGGTTTTGGCTTAACATTTTCGTGATAGTAGGTGTAGGTCATGGTCTCTCTGTCAGAAATTACTCTTGCTTCTGTAATAGAGCAGATGAACATTCCGTGAGTGTCGAGGTCTACATACTGCTCAACCTTTAAGGACATAAAGGAGTTGATGTATCTGGGCAGGAAGATAAGACCGTTATCAGAGCGTAAAGGCTCGCAATCCTTAAACTTATCTTCGTGGCGTCCGCTTACAAAGCCTAATTTTTCAAATACCGAGAAAGGTGCGTCTACAGTAAGGCAGTTAATGTTCATTATGCCCGTCTGCTTAATAATGTGGTGAGAGTAATTCTCTTTATTGATTGTTACCGCAATGCGGTTGGGTGTGTTTGTAACCTGAGTAACTGTGTTTACAATAAGGCCGTTGTCCTTTTTGCCGTCATTGGAGGTTACAACATAAAGACCGTAGCCGATGTTGAAAAGGGCGTTAAGGTCGTTTTTGTTAGCTGTTGAATCTTGCTGAGCAAGATATTCCATACAAAGTTCCTCCGATACAGCCTCAAGAGCATTTGAACTTTCTTCATTCAAGGCAGAGCGAATGGTAACAGAATTTTCGG
>JAFTIP010000051.1 GCA_017456845.1 Ruminococcus sp. | reverse complement strand
TGACGACGACGATGACGACACCGACGATGACGACAACGACGAATAATTTCCATATATAACTAAAAGCAGGAGAGAACGTAATAATTCTCTCCTGCTTTTCCTATTTCCCAATACCTTTATATAAAAGTTACTCTGCGGTAAATATCATTTTACCCGTGTCACAATCGCAACAAATCCTTGCCTTCCCCTCAAAATCTCCGCTTAAAAGCTTTTCGCTGAGTTCATCCTCAACTAAGCTTCGCACAGCACGTCTTATGGGGCGAGCACCATAAGCTTCATCAAAACCTTCCTCGGCAATACGCTCCAAAGCTTTTTCGGTAAACCGAAGCTCATAGCCTAAATTATTAAGCCTTTCGCCTAAATTTTTGAGCATAAGCTCTGCTATCTTTTTAACCTCATCCTTGGTAAGCTTATTGAAAACTATAATATCGTCAATACGGTTTAAAAACTCAGGTCTGAAAACCTTTTTAAGCTCTGCCATTACAGTTTCCTTAATGTTATCACGCTTACTCTCTGCCTGAGTATCAAAACCCAGCGACGTGGATTTATCTGTAATGAGCCTTGCACCTACGTTTGAGGTCATAATAATTACCGTATTTTTGAAGCTTACGGTACGGCCCTGAGAATCTGTGAGCCTTCCGTCCTCAAGAATCTGCAGAAGCATATTGAAAACGTCGGGATGAGCTTTTTCAATCTCGTCGAAAAGGATTACGGAGTAAGGCTTTCTTCTTACCTTCTCGGTAAGCTGACCGCCCTCATCATAGCCCACGTATCCCGGAGGTGAACCGATAAGCTTTGATACCGTGTGCTTTTCCATATACTCGCTCATATCAAGGCGGAGCATTGCATTTTCATCGCCAAACATTGCACTTGCCAAGGATTTTGTAAGCTCGGTTTTACCAACACCCGTGGGTCCTAAGAAGATAAAAGAACCTACGGGTCGGTTTTCCTCTTTTAGACCTGCCCTGCCTCGGCGAATCGCTTTGGCAACGGCAGTAACTGCCTCTTCCTGACCAATTACACGGTTGTGAAGCTCAGCTTCAAGGTTTAAAAGCCTTTCGCTTTCTTCTTTTGTAAGCTCCTCGGCAGGCACACCCGACCAATCGGAAACAGTCTTTGCAATATCCTCTTTGCCGACTACCGCAATGTTTGACTCTGTATCTGTTTTCCATTTTTCTTTCTCTGCTTCAAGGGATTCTTTTAAGCTTTTCTGCTTATCTCTTACCTTGGCGGCACGCTCGAAGTCCTGATTAGAAACAGCCTCAGCCTTTTCAATCTCAAGCTTCGCGATTTCATCCTCAATTTTCTTAAGTTCAGGCGGCGCTGTCTGCTCCTTAAGCCTTAAACGCGAAGCACTTTCGTCAATAAGGTCAATGGCTTTATCGGGCAAATATCGGTCTGCAATATATCTTACCGAAAGCTCAACTGCAGCATCAATGGCCTCGTCGGAAATTTTCACCTTATGGTGTGCCTCGTACTTATCTCTGAGTCCCTTAAGTATTTCCTTGGCCTCATCTTTAGTAGGCTCACCTACCTTAACGGGCTGAAAACGTCTTTCCAAAGCAGAGTCCTTTTCAATATATTTTCTGTACTCGTTAAGTGTTGTGGCTCCTATAACCTGAAAGTCGCCCTTGGCAAGGGTAGGCTTTAAAATATTTGCTGCATCAGCAGAGCCTTCAGCCGAGCCTGCGCCAACGATTGTATGAAGCTCATCGATAAACAGTATTGTGTTTTTATCTTTCTTAAGCTCGTCAATAACTCCTTTGATTCGCTCTTCAAAATCACCGCGGTACTTTGTGCCTGCAATCATACCTGTTAAGTTAAGGCTCAGTACCTTTTTATCCTTTAAAAGCTCAGGCACCTCGCCTTTTGCTATTTTAAGTGCCAATCCCTCGGCAACTGCAGTTTTACCAACACCCGGCTCGCCAATAAGCACGGGATTATTTTTTGTTCTGCGTGAAAGAATTTCAATAACTCGGCGGATTTCCTGCTCTCTGCCGATTACAGGGTCAATCTCTCCTTTTTCTGCGGCTTCGGTAAGGTCTCTGCCAAATTTTTCGAGGTTCTTGTTTTTACCCTTGGAATCCTTGGCTCTTTCAGCCGACTGAGGAGAAAAATCCTTTTCTGCCTCTTCGCTTAATGCTCCTTTAAGTGCAGTTAAAACCGAATTTACGGAAACCGAAAGCTCCTCCATAAATTTAACGGCATAGGAGTCACGCTCTGAAAGCAGAGCCACCAAAAGGTGCTCGGTACCCACAAAGCTGTGGCCTACCTGTGCTGAGGTTATAACCGCAGTTTGCATAACACGCTTTGTTCTCGGAGTAAAATCCTCAGGAGTAAGAGTGGTTTTAACACCCTTGCCTATAGTTGCCTCGATTTTTTCTTTAAGGCTTTCTTCCTTTAAACCGCATTCATTAAGAGTAGCGGCAGCTACACCTGTTTGCTCTTTTAAAAGACCTAAGAGCATATGCTCGGTGCCGATATAGGTGTGGCCCATTTCGGCGGCGCTTCTGATTGCCAGATTCATAGCTTCGTTGGCTTTTTGTGTAAATCCCTTAAACTGATACATATACCTTCAATCCCTTCCTATTTTTCAATTACCTTAAATAATTTATCTGAATTTTAACTCCTCTCTGATTATTTCAGCTCTTACTCTGTCACGTTCGTCAGGCGTAAGCCTTGTACCCTTAAGCCTCATAATGCTTGCAGGCTGAATTTTAAGCATCAAACTGTCCACAGTTTCCAGAGTTACGCTGTCTATAAGTCCTTCACAAATTCCTACCCTTAAGTTTGAAAGAAGCTTAACTGCTTCCTTGTGGCTTATTAGCCTTGCGGTAATTAAAATACCGTAACTTCTTCCGATTTTATCCTGATACTCAAAGCTTTGCATCATTGTTTCTCTGGTTTTAAGCTCGGAGTTTACAAGCTGCTCGGTGATGCTTTTTAAATTATCTATGGCAGCTTTCTCTGAAATACCAAGGCTTACCTGATTGCTAATCTGATACATAGCACCTCGTGCCTCGGTATCCTCACCAAAAGCTCCGCGTATTACAAGGCCAAGCTTCGAAAGATTGGCGGCTATGCGTGAAACCGTGCGGCTTTCCTTTAAAGCAGGCAGATGCATCATAATGCTTGCCCTCATACCTGTGCCTAAGTTTGTAGGGCACTGAGTAAGATAACCAAGGCGCTTATCAAAGGCAAAGTGCAGGTGTTTATCAAGCTCAGTGTCAAGGTTGTCGGCAATTTCATAGGCTTTTTCAATATCGAAAGTAGGCAGAATCACCTGAATTCTCAGGTGGTCCTCCTCACCTACCATTATGCTGATTTCCTCATTTTCAGTGGTAATTAAAAACTTACCCTTATCACCTGATGCAAACTCCGGACTTATAAGGTGACGTTCCACCATTGCAACTCGGTCAAACTCGTTTACGTCCTCCATTTTTACCGCCATAAATTTATAGCCGCAAAAATCTTTTCCGCATGTAACCGCCTTAACCTTTTCGCAAATTTCATCACGCCCTGCATCGGTCATTCGGTTTGGAAATGGATAATCCCTTAAGTTTCGGGCTAAACGCACACGGGAGGAAATGATTACTGCATCACTCATTTTTCTGCCTCCTTTGCCTTAATTTTGTCTCGAAGCTCTGCCGCAAGCTCAAAATTCTGCTCATCTATTGCCTTTTTAAGCTCATGCTTCAGTCTTTCCAGCTCATTCTCACACTCATCACCTTTCTTTACCTCAGTGTATTCGATACTCTGAGGCACCTTACCGGAGTGTTGAGTGTTGCCGTGAATTCGTTTTATTGAGGGCAAGAGTTCCTCATAAAAAGCATCGTAGCAATTTGCACAGCCCACCTTGCCTGTGTTTGTTATGTCGCCGTAGGTACTGCCGCACACAGGACATCTGGATGCACCTGAGCGGGCAGGCAATGCACCGCCGAAAAAGCTTTGGAGTAACCCCCCGAACATATCAGGCATTTCAAGATCAAATACGTTATCGTACCCCATAGCATGGGCACACTCGCTACAGAGCATATACTCTGTGTACTCGCCGTTTACCACTTTTTTTATGTGGGTGTTGGCTTCTCTGTGATTACATTTCTGACATTTCATATTATTACCTCCCTGTTAGATTTAAAATCATATTCTTAAAAATACTTGCTCTTACAATATCCCTGCCCCTTGGTTCCACAGGCGATAAAGCCCTGTCACTTAAGGCTGAGGCTAAAAGTCTGGCGGTATCTGCATTTATTGCATTTACAGCTAAAAGGTTGTTAATCATTACTTCTGCTGTCATTCTGTCAAGGCTGTTACCCACAGAATTAACAATATGCATTAAGGATGCAGATTTATCCGTATTAACTCTTGTAATTCGGATGTAACCTCCGCCGCCTCTCCTTGATTCGACTATATAACCCTGCTCAGGGGTAAATCTGGATGTAAGCACATAATTTATCTGGCTTGGCACACAACCGAAATGGTTTGCAAGCTCGTTACGCTTTATCTCGGCGTCGCCGGTTTCGTTAATCATATCCATTATATATTCTGTCAGCATATCGCTAAGCCGCATATACGTCACCTCTTTTATTATACGGAAAAGGTTTAGTGTAATTTGTCCTTTCCTGACCTTTGACTATATTTTAGCCTGAAAGTCAGAGAAAGTCAAAGTCAGTTAAAGTCAAATTGGTTTATTTTTTCATCTAAAATCAGTATCATCCTCTCATTTGCTCTTATATTCTTCGTTTTTCTTTGATTTTCTTATTTACAAATATAAAAATCGGGTGTTCATAGCGGAACACCCGAAAATTATTATCAATAATATATCACTTGCTTTTGTTTCGCTTGTTGAAAATAGAAATAGAACGAGAGCCGTTTGGAAACAAAAAAATCACTACAAGGCAAAGAGCGATAAACTTAAATGCAATGAATACTATCAGCACAATATCAAAAACATTGCTTGGTAAAATGAAATAAAATAAAACTGAAACCAAATACATAAGCAAACTGACAACATCATACCACACATAAAATCTATGGGTAATTATGCATTCTTTATTGTATTTCTTCAGTTGCTGCAAATCACATTTTAACATCAGCCAGTAAAACAGATTCTTGGCTTTAGGCAGCTTAATATGATTACTGTTAAAACAATCCATTATAGCATCCCTGAACAACCAAATTACATTTACGTCAAGTAACAGCAAAACTATAAGTCCGATACCGAATATATCCTTATTTTATTCCTCTCTAATGCATAAACTCCTCGTGCCTATTTATGCTTTAACCTTTACAGGGGATTTAATGGTATAGGAGCTTACATCTAAAACTGTTTCGCCGTCAATCTGCAAAGCCATTGGATGGCTAAACTCAACAGTAATCTTTCTGCCTTCAATGGCAGTAAACATTTTTGTATGCTTCACATGCTCGCCCTTGAAAAGCTTGGGAAACACCAAAAGAGTCTTAAGCTTACCGCTGTTATGTATAACTGCAGAGGTTAATTTGCCTGAGGTTCTGTCCTGAGAAGGCGCAATGTTCATACCTCCGCCGTAATATCTGCCCTTCATACCCGAGGCAAGCCATACCTTTTTGAAATTATAAACCTTGCCGTCAACGGTGATTTTTGCATTGGGGCATTTATAGCCGTGGATAAGAAGCTTAATTGAAATACCTGCGTAGCTGATATTTTCCTTTCCCGCGGCACGCATTTTATCCGCAACCTCACAGCACATACCATCGATTCCGTAACCGATGCCGTTAACAAAGCGGTAGCTTTTGCCCTTTACCGTAATAATGGGCAAGTCCTTAAGATACTCGTTAATAAGAACCATATCGTTCTCTACCTTATCCTCAACGTCTTTCATAAAGTCGTTGCCTGTGCCGCTTTTATAAAGATACACAGGGCAGTTAAAGTCTATATCTGCGGTATCGTTTGCAAAGCGATTAAGGGTACCGTCACCGCCGAGAATAACAATATTATCTTCGGCTGTTGTACTTTCTATAAGCGTTTTTACATCAAGGTCAATAAGGCTTAACTGCTTAAAGTCCGCACACTTAAAGTTTTTTACAGCCTCCTGAACATTTTCCTCTGCTTTTCCGTTTGATGCCAACGGATTAACCAGTACGTATAACATCTTCTTTCCCCCATTTAATTTTCTTTAACTAAGTTCTGAACCCATAGTTTTTTCTTTAACATTACAAAGCCTATTACGCATTTAATAAGCTCTAAAGCCTGAACGATTATGTAAAGTTCTAAAACAGGAAGCCCTGTAAACCTTGAAAGTGTAAAGGCAACAGGAATTGAAACACCCCATACAAACACGCTGTCGAAAAGGAAGGTAACAATAGTTTTACCGCCTGAGCGGAGCGTAAAGTACGCCATATGCACAAAGGCGTTCAGGGGCATCATAACCGCCGCTACCCTTAAAAGCGAGGTTGCAAGAATCTTGATAGAATCGGTAGTATTGTAAACCGACGGGAATAAAGGTGCTGTTACAAAAAGCACAGCTCCCACCACAACGCAAACCGCAACAGCCAAGGCTATAAGCTTGCGGTCTTCATCTACTGCTCGCTCAAGCTCTCCCGCACCTAAAAGCTGGCCAACAATTATGGAAACAGCCGAACCAAGTGCGAAGAACGCACAGAAGAAAAGGTTTGAAACCGTTGAGGAAATATTCATAGCCGAAACCGCTTCAAGTCCTCTTACCGAATAGCACTGTACCAACATAGTGGTACCCAACGACCACATAACCTCGTTTAAAATCAGAGGTGCACCCTTGGTAGCAATGTCCTTAACAAGAGGTTTGGGGATTTTAAAGCTTCTGTAAGTACCCTTTACAAACTTGCACTTATTTTTATTTGCATGAGTCCAGATGATTACCACCAGACATTCGGCATATCTTGCAATAACCGTTGCAATAGCCGCACCCTGAACACCTAATTGGGGAGCCCCCAGCTTACCGAAAATAAGAACGTAGTTAAGGCTTACGTTAATCAGAAAAGCCGCAATACCTGCCCCCATAGGCACTACCGTCTGGCCTGTTTCACGCAAAGTTCCCGAATACGCCTGAGTTAAAGCAAAGGGCAGAAGCCCCAGTAGCATTATGTAAATATAGCTTTGAGCGTATTCCAAGGTTTTCAAAAGGTCCAAGCCGTCGTCGCTCTGATGCAAGAACAAGGATATAAGCTCCTGATTAAAGAAGAAAAACACCCCAAGGGCAATCACGGTAACCGCAAGGCAAATTATAAGCTTTGCCCTGAAGGTGTCTCTTACTCCCTTATGGTCGCCTTTGCCGAAATACTGGGCAGTAAAAATACCTGCCCCTGATATTCCGCCAAAAATACAGATGTTAAACACAAAAATAAGCTGGTTAACAATAGCAACGCCCGACATCTGCTCGGTACCCACCTGACCAACCATAATGTTGTCAACGAGCGACACAAAGTTTGTTATTATGTTTTGCACAAGGACAGGCAAGGCAATGACTGCCACCTTTTTGTAAAAATGCCTGTCCCCTATTAATTTTCGTTTAAGTTCCATTTCCCTATTCAAAGAAAGCTTATCTTCGGTATTCCTTAATAAGCCTTTCTATTTCCTTAGTTAGATTTCTCATATCTTTATTTGGTATTCCGGCCGAGCCCTCGGCAAGTGCCAGAAGCTTTTTAGCAGATGACACAAGGGTTTTCTGCAAGGGGCTTTGGTACTGCCTTTCCTTTGCGTTTTTCTGCTTAACAGGAACACCCTCGGTAATTTCTATAAACTCGCCTTTCAACAAGTCATAACTTGTACCGCTGAAAGGTGCAAAGGCTTTAACGCTTATTTCCTGCTCAACAGCATCGGAAAAATCCCTTACAGCGTCATCGTCTCCGTGATTAACAAAGATAAGCTGAGGTTTCTTTTTAAAGCCTTTAAGCCAGTTTAAAAGCCCTTCCTTATCGGCGTGACCGCTTACGCCTATAAGCTCACTTACCTCGCAGTTAACTGCAATTTCGTCGCCGAAAAGACGCACCGACTCAGCACCGTCGTGGATTTTTCTGCCCAATGTACCTTCTGCCTGATATCCTACAAAAAGCAGAGTACATTCCTTACGCCACAGATTATACTTAAGATGATGGCAGACTCTGCCTGCTTCACACATACCGCTGGCAGAAATAATAACCTTAGGCGTGGTGTTCATATTAAGCTGGCGGCTTTCGTCACTGGTTACGCAGGTGTTAAGCCCGTCAAACCACAGCGGGTTGTTGCCGTCCTTCATAACTGCCTTAAACTCTTCATCCAGACAGCTTGTATCGCACTGAAGATAAATTCCCGTAGCCTCATTTGCCAAGGGGCTATCTACATAAACAGGAAAATTGTGGTGATTCTTAACAAGACCTTTTTCCTTAATCTCGCGGATAAAGTAAAGCATTTCCTGAGTTCTGCCTACTGCAAAGGAAGGAATAATAAGGTTTCCGCCTCTGTCTAAAGTTCGCTGAATCACAGAAGCTAATACCTCTATGCTATTCTGACGCTTTGCGTTGTGCAGACGGTTTCCATAGGTAGATTCGCACACAACAAAATCGGCTTCCTCCACATATGAGGGGTTATTGATAATAGGTTGGTTTACGTTGCCAACGTCGCCTGAAAAAACAATTTTCTTAGTAACGCCTGCTTCTGTAAGCCATATTTCAATAGCGGCACTGCCCAAAAGGTGACCGATATCAGTAAACCTTAAGGTAATGCTTTCATCAATTGTAACAAGCTCCAGATAAGAACAAGGGCGGAAAAGGGAAAGCACGCCCTCGGCATCCTCCAGAGTATAAAGAGGCTCTACAGCCTCTTTACCTGCACGCTTGGCTTTGCGGCTTCTGAACTTTGCCTCGCTTTCCTGAATAAACGCACAGTCTCTGAGCATTATCTCACAAAGATTTGCAGTTTCTTTGGTAGCAATAACCGTACCGCTAAAGCCTTGTTTATATAAAAGGGGCAAGTTGCCCGAATGGTCAACGTGGGCATGCGTAAGAAAAACGTAGTCAATTTCGTTTGCATTAACGGGGGGAAGGGTGTTCTCAAAAACATCTTTTCCCTGCTCCATTCCACAGTCAATCAGAATATTCTTACCCGAAACGTTGATATAAGTACAGCTTCCTGTAACCTCGTGGGTTGCTCCTAAAAATCTGACTTCCATTTTTAGCCATCCTTTAACTCTTTAACACTAAGTGAAACTCCGTCGGTTTCTTCAATATATCCAAATACTTCATCAAAATTATAGGCAAACTTGTAAAGAGATTTACAGTTTTCGTTAATAAAGCCCTTTGCCATAGAAACGTCCATAACCGCCTGAAGCTCGTTGTAATACTCGGCAACATTATAGATTGCAATGGGCTTATCGTGGCGTCTTAACTGCTTTAAAGTCAGAACCTCAAAAAACTCCTCAAATGTGCCGATACCGCCGGGAACGATTAAAAAAGCATCAGACATTTCTTCCATAATCATTTTACGGTCACGCATAGAGTCGGTTTCAATAAGGTCATCGCACTCCTCAAAAAGTGCTTCTATATTCTCATCCTCAAAAAACTTGGGGATAATCCCTATTACCTCGCCGCCGGCACTTTTGGCCCCTCTTGCTGCGGCACCCATAAGCCCGTTGCCGCCACCACCAAACACCAGTGTATGGCCACGTTTTGCCAGTTCTGCACCTAAAGCTTCGGTTTCAGAAATAAACTTAGGGTCAATTTTTGGAGAAGCAGCTCCAAACACACAAATTTTCATAGTAATTCCTCCCTGATATATATAAGTAATTGTAACATAAAACTTCCTCTTAGTACAGTAAAATTTTGTTATAATCATAAAATATTCACAAAAAAGGCGGCAAAGCACAGCTTCGCCGCCTCATAACTATTCTATTCCTAAAAAATAAAAATATTCCGATATTTACTCTATTGCACCTTGGCAAATCTCCTCAAAATGCACAATCTCGGGCTGACATTGGTTTAACAGTATTGTAAAATCCATCGCTTCGGCTTTATCAAGAAAAAGATCAGATACTTTCTTAACCGTATCCCCTGTAACCAAATCTTTAGCCTCTATGCCATACGCCACGTAACAGCCGATTTCAGGATGGTATAATTCTTCTTCAGTGTAACTATAAAACAAAAAAAAGACTCCTAATATATAATCTGCTTTGTGAATATTCTTCACAATCCCTCACAAAAAATGTTGTGCCCAAAAGCACAACATTAATAATTATAATCATTTACTTTGTCGTTTTCAAGAAAAATTACACGATTTATAAGTCGTACAACAAAAATGTAACAAAATACAAAATCAAGTTTTTTGTCTCGTTTTATTATCCTTTTCCCCAAGCCAGTTAGCTTTAAGATAATAAATTAATAACGCAACGGTGCTTAAGCTCCATGTTAACGGATACACCCAGTTAACAGCAGCTATGCTTTCGGTTAAGGGCACAACTATCATTAAAAATCCTACACGCACTACACACCAGAACATAAGCATTGTAATCATTGGCACTAAAGCCTTGCCTGCACCGCGAAGCACAGCCGAAAAAGAGTGGGATGCTGCCAACAAACAATAGAATAGTGCACAAACCTTAGCTTTGTCTACACCAAATCGGACGGCTTCAGGATCTCGGGTAAATGCCATAATAAGGTAAGGAGCAAGTAAAAAGAACACCACACCTATAATCTCGGCAATAAGCATTGACATTCCAATACCAAAACGTGCACCCTTCCTGGCTCGTTCAAAACGTCTGGCACCTATATTTTGCCCTACAAAGGTTGAAATCGCCGCAGTAAAGCTTGTAATCGGCAAAAAGGCAAAGCCCTCGATTTTAGAGTATGCTCCGCAACCTGCCACCGCCATATCGCCAAAATAGTTTATGTTTGACTGCACCACAACATTTGCAAGGGCAATAATAGAATTTTGTAAGCCGGAGGGTAAGCCATAGCGTATTATCATCCAAAGCATACGAAAATCAGGCTTAAGCTCTTTTATGGAAATTCGGCTTTCGTCACTCACTCTCATAAGTCTGAAAAGGCACAGAAAAACGCTTAAAAACTGAGAAATAATAGTAGCAAGGGCAGCTGACCATACGCCAAAACCAAAACCCATAATAAAAATCAAATCAAGCACAACATTGGTAACAGAGGAAATAATAAGATAATAAAGTGGGTGCTTGCTGTCGCCTACTGCTTGCATTACCGCCATACAGGCGTTATACATTACTAACCCCAAGGCACCAATAAAATACACCTGTATATATTCAAGTGCACCTTGGTAAAGGCTTTCGGGAGTGCCCATCCACTTAAGTATCTGCGGTGATAATACCACACCTGCCACAGACAAAAACACGCCCACAGCAATGCTGAACAGCAAATTGGTATGTATTGCCCTACGCATATTGCGAAAATCCTCGGCACCGAAAAACTGAGAAATCAGCACGCCTGCGCCTAAGGAAAGCCCCTGAAAAAAGCCAACGAGCAAAAATATAAGCATAGACGTAGCACTTACTGCACCTAAAGCAACAGCACCTAATTTATTACTTACTATCAAAGAATCAGCAGTATTATATAGCTGCTGAAAAAGGTTGCCAAAAAACAAAGGAACTGCAAATTTTACTATATTTTTTGAAATAGAGCCTTCTGTCATTCTTATCTGCGACTCCGCCATATTAAAGCCTCCCTTGTAAGCTCTACTTATATTCTATATTATAATACAATACAACTTCTTGTCAATTATGATAAATTATGGAAATATATTTATAATCTCAAGTCAAATTATAGCCATAAAAAACAGTTTTTGTCAATCCTCGGCATTGACGATTAATTTAGAACTGATATAATTTAACATGAGTAAGAAGCATCAGTTAATATTTAAGTTTATATTATAACCTTACTCTTATTTAATTTGTATTAAATATCATTCATATATAAGGAGAATCTAAAAATGCTTACAAAGAGCGAAGAACAGATTGTTGAGCTGTTGTGGAACTTTGATGAGCCATTGACAAGCTCTGAGATTATCAGAAACTCCGTGGACAAAACCTGGAAAGACAGCTACGTTCACCTTCTGATAAACTCGCTGATGGAAAAGGGTATGATTGAGGTTGCCGGCTTTAAAAAAGCCACCAAAAATTACGCCCGAACCTTTAAACCCACTATGAGTCGTGAGGAATACTTGGTTTTGAGTCTTACCAAAAGCAAGAACTACGACAAAGCCCAGATGCCTGTGTTTTTCAAGGCATTTATAGGCGAAACCACCGACCTTAAGCTTTTAAATGAGCTTGAAGAGGTAATCAAAAGCCGTAAGGCTGAGCTTTAAAACCTAACACTTAGCCGCAGTACAAAGGAGATTTTGTTATGAATATTAATGAAAATTCAATATCCGAAAAAGATATTTTTTTGGCAAGTACTGCGGCAGAGGCAGCTTTTGAGGCGGTAACCCCTTACCTCGAAAACGAATATTCTGCTGACGTTAAGCAAATTATCGAAGCAAAAATTACAAAAGCAATTGAAGAAAAAGAAAAAAGCAATAAAAAACTCAGGCAGCTTCAGAAAACCGAACTTGAAATTTTAACAGAGCTTGACAGAGTTTGCCGAAAGCATAAGTTAAGATATTACATCGTAGGCGGTACTCTCATTGGTGCCGCACGCACAGGCGGATTTATTCCATGGGATGATGATATCGACGTTTCTATGCCGAGAGAAGACTTTGACAAGCTGTTAACACTTAAAGACGAATTTTCAGATGAATTCTTCCTGCAGACTCACAAAACCGAAAAAGACTGCTACTTTTTCTATGCAAAGCTCAGAAAAAACGGCACCTATTTCGGCGAAGATAAATTTGAGCACACAGGTATTCACAAGGGAATTTTTATGGATATTTTCCCCTTGGACTATATAAGCGACAAAGGCATTATCCAGAAGCTTTGCTTCAAATCCTTCAGCCTTATTAATGCTTTTATCTGCTCCAAAAAGAAAACCTCAGAGTTCCTTTACAAAAATATGAGCCTGCCTTTTATTGTAACTTTCAGAATTATTCAATGCATTTTACCTCTGCCCTTGCTTTACGGACTCAGGAGTCTTATTGCAAAACTTACCAAAGCATTAAGCAATAAGCGTCTTGTGGCAAGTTTGGCCGGCTTTCACGGCTATCCTAAAGAAATTGCTCCCTTTGAACTGTGGGCCGAGGGTACCGACATTGACTTTGAAGGTAAAACTGTACGTGCTCCCAAGGAGTACAAAAAACTTCTTAACCATATGTTTGGCGACTATATGCAGCTGCCACCTGTGGAGGAAAGGGTTAACCACACCGTAGCCGACGAAAACATTATCTTTGAGGGTGTAACAGCCGAAGATTATAAGCCAAAATTCAAAAGAAAACGCAGCCACCGCTACTACGGCGTGGATTATGATATTATTCCTTTTGAGAAATAATCACAACAAAAAAATCCCCGACAAGGTTATAAAAACTTTGTCGGGGTATTTTATTTCACTTTAGATTCCGCAAGAAACACTTCGCCTTTTTTATACACATATCTGGTGTAAGAATGCATATTTGTGAAATCGAATTTTTCTTTGTACTTATATTTTTCAAGAGCTTTTAAGCAATCAGAATACTCAACGGTTTCGCTGACAATTACAAACGGCTTATTAAATATCTTTCGAAGCTTTTTGCTTGAATAAACAGGCTTTGAAAGGCAGGTTGTACCTGCAAGCTCAGGGTCGTCGATAACGTAATAGTCAATATAATTTTCAAAAAACTCATCATTAAGCTTAGGCGAGTCCAAATTCGGAAGCCCGTAACATACCAGCTTTTTCTTAGATAAGTCACGCCTGCGGTTATTAAGAAGCTCCTTGGCAAAGGGCGAGAAAAACGCCCTTACGCTTTTATAGGCAGATGCTTTCTCCTGCTTTAAAATCCCCTCTTGATACCCCTCAGCCTGAGCTTTCTTAAGCACATTTACGATATGCTTTGTGTTTTTCAGCTGAGTATATTCAAGATAACGCTCAGGGCAACCTATACTTTCGCCAAAAAATCTGAGCTTATCATTCCACACAAAAGCAACTGAAGGAATGCCCAATGAAAACGCAATTATGTTGGCGTGCATTCTTGTGGCAATCATTGAGGAAAAGCCTGAAATATACTCCACAAGCTGCTTTGCATTTTCGGCAGAAGGAAGGGAAATGTTTTCTCTTTCCTCTTCCCTGCCCATAAAGGCGAGTAGATCCGTAAGGAATTCTTCGTCCTGCCTCAATCCGTTTGTAAAAAGCTTATACTTAATACCCTCGGCCTCAAGTGCTTTAATAAGGCTTGACCAGATATCCAGCAAATCTTCCTTGGTAACAGGCACTCCGTGGTCTTCAAAAAGACCGCCTCTTGCCACACCCAGACCCACAATATCCGAATCGGGATTACGCTTGATTTTATAGGTTTCACTTACCCACATTGCGGGGTCGGCAACTCTTACGGATGTAAGGGCAGTATCACTAAGGTAAGTTTCGTTAAGCTCTTGTGAAAAATCACGGCAGGTTATGTAACGGCTTGAGGAATTCTCAAGCATTGCCTTGAGGGTTTTGCATCCCTCATTTTCACCGTCAAAACCCTCATAGCCCATAGCGTTGTACATTACAGGAATTCCGTAATGCTCAGCTCTGTCGGTAACTCTGCCCATTTCAAGGGGGAATTTTTCAGCCTTATACTTAATAAATCCACCGCCGGGGAAAATCACCAAATCGCTGTTACGGACCCTGTTAAGACTTTTTTTATCCTTTTGCCTTCTGATATCAAGGGTTGAAATCTTAACGTTATTGAGTCCGTCTTTTTTTGCGGATTTTTTAATAAGATATTTTACGCAATCGGCAATTACCACGTCGCCTAAATTCCTGCACTGCATAAGTCCGCAAATAAGCACCTTGGTTTCGGGCTCAACAAGTGACGCTTCCTCTTTTGTAAGAGGTGCAGGATTTACACTTATATTAACTTTTTCTTTATCCATACAAACCTCTCACAATTACGCCTGTATGACGCTTTATTTTAAAACAAAATTATCAATCAAAGCTTAAAACTGTGCTCTTCAAGCCGTCCTTAAGCTTAACCTGAGGCTTCCAACCCAAAGCTTCAAGTTTAGAAGTATCAAGACCTTTACGTTTATAGTTGCAATAGCCGGAAGTGTCTGTAGCAACCTCGTAAACCACTTTTATATTTCTTTCGGGGAATAAATCAGAAATAAGCTGAGCAACATCTCTGATTGCCATAGGCTCTGTTTCGTTGGCAAGGTTATAAGCCTCACCGTTTTCGCCCTTAAGCATTACAAGGAAAATTGCAGCTACTGCATCGGTTACATAGCAGAAAGCTCTTTCTGCCAAGCCATCGCTTTTCATAACGATATCGTTGGAATTAACAGCGTTTGTAATAAAGTCAGCCATAACTCTGCCGTCATTGCCGATAATCATACCGGGACCATAGGAATGAGCAATTCTAAGTACAGTAAAGGGAATACCGTACTGCACAAGATAGCTTTTAAGAATAGTCTCAGCCATACGCTTGCTTTCAGGATAGCAACTTCTTGCCTCTAAGGGGTCAAAGGTGCCCATATCGGTTTCCTTAACGAAGTCAACATCATCCACCTTGCCATAAATCTCACGGGTTGAGGGGTAAACAATATTGTCAATGTTCTTCTTTCTTGCAAGCTCTAAAATATTAACTGTGCCCTGAGTATTGGCAGCAATAATGCCTGTGGGGTCATTCTTGATGAAGTAGGGGCTTGCAGCACCTGCAGCGTGGAAAATATAGTTTATGTCGCCCTCATACTCAATTGGAGTGCAAACGTCCTGAGCGATAATCTCGAAGTTTTCGTCCTCTAAAAAGCCTGCAAATTTAGCCTCTGCCTTTGCTTTGCTTCTTACCAAAGCAAGCACCTTAATGCCATAATCCTTCTTTATATTCAGGTGCATAAGTGCAAGGGTAAAGTAGTAGGCAAGCATACCTGTGGCACCTGTAACAAGTACGGTTTTGCCCTTTAATTTTTCAAAAGGAATATCGCGGGAGATAAGATCATCCATATCTGCCTTTACAACACTTTTTTCATAAATAAACATAGTTTTAACCTCCTGATTATACTATATCCCAAAAATATATATCTATAATACCATAACAAGCTTAATCCTGCAACGAAAAAAATCACGAGCTACAAAATTTGATACAAATATTTAGCTAATATTTGCATAGAATCTGCAAAAAGTATATGATATAATAATACAAAATATAAATCCTAAAGGAGGAATTGGCGTGAAAAAATTTCTTGCACTTTTATTAACTTTAATTATGACACTTTCTGTTTTTGCTTTTTCAGTAAGTGCCGAAGAAGCTCCCTTTAATTTTAAGGATGTCTCTTATATTAAAGAAAACGCTATCTATGTTCACGGCGTTTCGGATACCGCCGAAACCGAGGCTTGGCAGCATTGGCAGCAGCTCGACCTTTACCGCGACTATGATGAGGACGAGCAGCGTGATATGGGCGTTAAGCGTGAAGACGGTATCTCAAAAGAGTATTACTTCTTCCTGCCCTCAGGTGCCGATAGCGAAAAAGTTACTATACTTAACACTTTCAGTACTGACATTACTTTTAACGGTGAAACAATCAAAAGCGGTTCGTTTTTGGAAGTTGTATACTCCGTAACTGAAGACTACGCTGTACACGCTGAGAATAACGAATACATAGTAAGATTCAGAAAATCTTCAGCCGAAGCCGCAGTTTACATCAACAACCCTGATGCTGACGGCAATGGCACAGACCTTCTCTCTTATCTTTCTCAGGATAAAGAAAATGATGCCAAGGCAACGGGCGCTATTGTAAACAGCGACGGCACTTTTGACAACACACCTATCAAAAAAATCAAGGGCAGAGGCAACACAACATGGGCGAAAGAAAAGAAACCCTTTAATGTTACATACGAAGAGGCTGTTTCTGTGGACGGTATGGAAAAAACCAAAAAGCTTTCCCTTCTTGCAAATTATCAGGACTCTTCACTTGCCAGAAACAGAATTCTTTTTGACCTTGGAGACGCAGTAGGCATTCCCTACTCTTCCGATTCAAGATTTGTTGATTTTTATATGAACGGTGAGTACTTAGGCACTTACGAAATGGCTCAGAAGGTAGACACAGGCAAGAAAAACCTTGTTAAAGTTATTGAAGACGAAACCCACCTTAACGAAGACGGCAGCCTTAAAGAGGAGTTCCCCTTCCTTGTTGAGATTGACGCAGGTGCAGGAAGTACCGACTACCACACCTATTCTTCAAAAGCAAAATGCAATCTTACAGTAAAGGGCCCCGAGCTTGACAACGACGACCCCAACTACGATAAAGTTCTCAACATAGTAAAAGCAAAGTTTGACGAAATGTATTCAGCGGTAGTTAACGATTCCGACAAACTTGAGGAGCTTGTGGACGTTGACTCTCTGGCAAAATTAGTTCTTATTAATGAGCTCAGCAAAAACTGGGATGTTGGTATTTCCAGCTTCTACCTTACATATCAGGCAGACGAAGACGGCAACTATAAGTTCTTTGGCTCTCCCTGCTGGGACTACGACAACTCCTTAGGTAATGCCACAGGCATTAAGGGTGACCTTGACAGAATGGGCGTTAAGGATTACGAAGAGCCTACAGGCTGGTGGACACAGTATAAACTTAACTCCGGCAGAGGTTCAGGCAAAACAGGCAAATACACCTTACCCGGCTATGCAATGATGAATGAAACTATTCTTCAAAGAATGGCTGAAATTTGGTTTGAGGACTTTGTTCCTGCTTTAGAAATTCTTAACAGCGAAAACGTAGCTGAGGGCGACATTTACTCTGCTGACGTATACTATAATTACCTTAAGGATTCAGCTCAGATGAACTACGAAATGGGCTGGAGAATCAACACAGGCGACTGGATTTGCGACCACTCTGAACTTTTAAACGGTACATACAACCCCGAAACAGGTATCTTTACAGCTGATACTGAGGTTACAAAGTACACCGATTCTGAGGTGTTCACCTATGAGGGCGAATTCAACTATATGCTTGACTGGCTCAACACCCGTGCCGCTTGGCTTAGCTCAGAATTCCATAAGGCTGTTTATAAAAACGTTATATTAGGCGATGCAAATCTTGACGGCAAGGTAAATGTTAAGGACGCTACCTTAATCCAGAAAGCACTTGCAAAGCTCGAAAAACTGGAAGGCGACGGTTTTACTGCCGCAGACGTAAATGCCGACCAGAAGCTTTCCGTTCAGGATGCAACAAATATCCAGAAATTTGTTGCAAACTACGAAATCCCCTACAAAGTAGGCGAACCAGTTTAAAATTTATTTACAAATTCCCCCTGCACAAACCTGTGCAGGGGGTGCTTTTTTGGTTGACTTTTAGGGTAAAAAGTATTATCATTTAGTTATCCATGTAATTAGAATTTTAAGCATACCTGGGGAAAGGTTGATTACTACGGAAATTCTGTTATTGATATGCGACAGCATTATCACAGGGTTCTTTTCTCTGTGCTATTTATATCAGGTTTTCTTCATCATATACGAGCTCATAAAAAGAAAAAGAACCACCGAAAAGAAAAAGCCCTCAAAGCTTCATTCTTTCGGTGTAATTATATGTGCAAGAAACGAGCAAAGCGTTATAGGCGGACTTATTGACAGCTTGAAGCGTCAGGATTACCCCGAGGAGCTTATAGATATTTTTGTTGTTGCCGACAACTGCTGTGACTATACAGCTAAATATGCCGAGGCAAGCGGTGCAACTGTTTTTGAAAGGCAAAACCAAAGTCTTATCGGCAAAGGCTATGCCCTTGACTTTGCTTTTAAAAACCTTTTTGATAAAGGAATAAAACACGATGCTTATCTGATTTTTGACGCCGACAATCTTGTGGACAAGGACTTTGTAAAGGAAATGAACCTTAAGCTTTGTGAGGGCTTCAACGTGCTTACAAGCTACCGCAACTCTAAAAACTACGGCACAAACTGGATTACATCAGGTTATTCTCTTTCTTTTATTAGAGAAGCTACTTACCTTAACAAAGCACGTGAGGACTTACACCTTTCCGCTGCAATTTCAGGTACAGGCTTCTGTGTAAGACGTGAAATTATAGAAAAGCAGGGCGGTTGGAAACATCATCTGCTTACCGAAGACATAGAATTTACAGTTGACTCTGTAATACAGGGTGAAAAGTTCGGCATCAGCGAAAAGTCTATTCTTTTTGACGAACAGCCTGTAACTTTTAAAAGCTCTTGGAATCAGCGTTTACGCTGGGCAAAAGGTTTCTATCAGATTTTAGGTATGTATGGCGGTAAGCTTCTTAAGCGAATATTCAAAGGCTCCTTTACCTGCTACGACTTTTTTATGACCCTTTTCCCCGCTTCTGCCTATTCTGTTTACAACCTTGTTAAGGCAATTGTTGAATGTATTTACGGGTTCATAACTTTTTCCGGTGACCTTAATCCATTAAAGCTGGCATTTAACTGCTTATGGCCTATAATAAGCTGTTTTGCTATAATGTATCTTATTTTCTTTGCAATGGGACTTGTAACCATGATTACCGAGCATAAGGTGATAAGAGCCACTAAGGGGCAGAAAATCCGCTCGGTTTTCACTTATCCTTTATTTATGATTACTTATTGCCCCATTGCTGTTGTAGCTATCTTTAAAAAAGTTGAGTGGAAACCTATTCCCCACAGCGTAAACGCTACAATTGATGACCTTGAAAACGCAAAAGTTAAATAAAACCTTTAACCGTCCGATTATTTCGGGCGGTTGATATTTTTTTCGATTGATATTTTTGCTATAATGTATTATAATTTTTAAGTTTGTTAATACTCAATTCATATTGATGTGTTATACTGCTATCATTGAGAAAGGAGCGAAGCATATTGCTTAACTTAAAAGATATCCGCAAGGAATATAAAATGGGCGATACCACCGTTCAAGCCTTAAAAGGTGTAACCGTAAGCTTTCGCCAAAACGAGTTTGTGGCAATACTTGGTCACTCTGGCTGTGGTAAAACCACACTTTTAAACATTATCGGAGGTCTTGACCGTTATTCAAGCGGCAACCTTCAGATTAACGGCGTAAGCACTAAAAAATACAAAGACAGAGATTGGGACACTTACCGCAACCACTCCGTTGGTTTTGTTTTTCAGTCCTACAACCTTATTCCCCACCAGACTGTACTTTCTAACGTTGAGCTCGCCCTGACACTTTCAGGCGTAAAAAAATCTGAGAGAAAAAAGCGTGCCAAAGAAGCTCTTAAAAAGGTAGGTTTGGGCGACCAGCTTAAGAAAAAGCCTAACCAGATGTCGGGCGGACAGATGCAGAGGGTTGCCATTGCACGTTCGCTGGTTAATAACCCCGACATTCTTTTAGCCGACGAGCCCACCGGTGCCCTTGACACCGACACAAGCGTTCAGATTATGGAAATTCTTAAAGAAGTTGCCAAAGACCGTCTGGTTGTTATGGTTACCCATAATCCGGAGCTTGCCGAGCAGTATGCTACCAGAATCGTAAATCTTAAGGACGGCTTGGTGGTAGGTGACTCTAACCCTGTTACTGAGGACGAAATAAAGGAAGCTGAAAACAAGTTTGCAAATGAAGGCAAAAAGAAAAAGAAGAAGCCATCTATGTCATTCTTTACCGCACTTTCTCTTTCCTTTAATAATCTGCTCACCAAAAAAGCACGTACGCTTTTAACCTCTTTTGCAGGTTCAATCGGCATAATAGGCATCGCATTAATACTTTCACTTTCCAGCGGTATTCAGGCTTTTATTGACAATATTCAGGAAGAAACCCTTTCATCTTACCCTATTGTTATTGAGGAAGAAGCTCTCGATATGACTGCAATGATGGCTTCTATGATGTCTATGGCTGAAAGCGGACAAAACAGAGAGGACGGCAAGGTTTACG
Source organism: Ruminococcus sp. (assembly GCA_017456845.1). GTDB lineage: Bacteria > Bacillota > Clostridia > Oscillospirales > Acutalibacteraceae > Ruminococcoides. The sequence continues at coordinate 20,825 of JAFTIP010000051.1, read as the reverse complement.
CCAACACCATTATGTACGATATGCTTGAAACCGTAAGCGGCTCAGGCACAAGCCAGAATAATCTTGAACCATTTAAAGCATATCTTGATAAAAATGCAGCAACGCTGGACGAATATATAAATTCCATTCAGTACGGCTACGACCTTGATTTGCTTATTTACAGCTCTGACACAGACGAAAAATTGGAAAAACTCAATCCCTCTGCCCTTTTTGAGGGTATGATTTCCGACAGCTACTCTGAGTCTATATCCCCCTCAGACTATATGCTCGACGTATGGCAGGAGATGATTCCTTCTAAAGACGGAGGCTCCATAAGTCCTCTTATTACCGAGCAGTATGAAATTGTAGAAAACGGAGGCCGTTGGCCTGAAAACTACAACGAGGTTGTTCTTGTTGTAAATGAAAATAACGAAATCGCCGACACCGCACTTTATGCCTTAGGACTCAAAGACTCCGAAGAAGTGGATGATATTATGCTTGCTCTTTCAAAAGGCGAGGAATATGAGAGCGATGCAAAAACATCATGGAGCTACGACGAGCTTTTAGGCAAAACCTTTAAGTTGGTACTCCCCACCGACCTTTACTCTAAAAACGAGCACGGAGTATGGGAAGATATTTCCGAAAACGAAACCCTCTTGAAGGTGGCTGTTGATAATTCCGAGGATATTGAAATCGTAGGTATTATCCGTCCCAGAGAAGACGCAACTTCCACCGCATTGTCAGGTACTGTTTGCTATACAAAGGCACTTACCGAACATTACATTGACTCGATTAATGACAGCGAAATTATAAAAGAGCAGATGGCAGATACTACTATTGACGTATTGACCGGTGCAAACTTTATAGAAAGCAACAAAGAATACACCACTGCAGAAAAAGCTGAAATGCTGAACACCTATATAGGTCATCTGCCCGATAAGCAGAAGGCACAGATGTATACCGAAATCATCACCACTCCCCCCGAGGATATGCTTACAGAGTCTTCCGAACAATATATGATGCAATATCCTGACAGAGAAAGCCGAATAGAGGCTATGCTTTCAGCCAATACAGGCGAAGGCGGAGTTGATGCAGAAACCGCCCGAGCATATCTTGAGGATATGAGCGACGAAGAAATAGAAGACCTTATGGTAAGCAGTATGGAAAAGATGATTTCTGCTCAGTATGCCGAGCAGGCTATGGCAGGACTTTCTACCTTCTCTACCTCTGATTTGGCAGCTATGCTTGATGTATATTACGACGATAAAACAGAGGAAGAAATGGCAGCCGACTTTGATAAGTTTGTTCCCGAGGTAACTCTTGAAAACACTCTTAACACCTTGGGCTCTGTGGATTACGACAATCCATCAAACGTAAGCATCTACCCTGTTTCCTTTGATGCAAAACAAAGCATTACAGATATGATTGGCGACTACAACCAAACAGCAGAAGATGACGACAAAATCACATACACAGATTATGTGGCTCTGATGATGTCATCTGTAAGCGTTATTGTGGACGCTGTTACCTACGGACTAACTGCATTTGTTTCTATTTCGCTTGTGGTTTCTTCAATTATGATTGGCGTTATCACCTACATTTCTGTATTAGAGCGAACCAAAGAAATCGGTGTTTTACGCTCAATGGGTGCATCTAAACGCAATGTTTCCAATATCTTCACCGCCGAAACCCTTATTATCGGACTTGTTTCGGGACTTATCGGCGTAGGGCTTACGATACTACTTAATATTCCAATCAATGCAATTCTTGATTTACTCTTAACAGACGTTACAATTACAGCGTCCCTTCCCATGGGTGCAGGCGTTATTCTTGTAATAATCAGTATGATACTGACGTTTATCGCAGGTCTTATCCCCTCAAAACTGGCAGCTAAAAAAGACCCCGTAGAAGCTTTAAGAACCGAATAAACCATAGAAAAAAAGCTCTCCCTAAAAGGAGAGCTTTTAATTTACTAATGAATATATTAACTGCCCAAAAGCGAGCCGCACACCTGTAGTTAACGGGTAAATGCTTTGACAATTTCGCCTACGTACATTCTGTGCATGGGCTCATCTTCGCCGTAGTTTGTAAGTACTGCATCATCAACCACACAAACCTTATCCATATCCTGAGCATAAAGCTTCTTACATACCAGAACAAGCTCGGCTTCTTCAAAGTATGGAGCCTCAGCATCAAAGACAGGCGTTAAGCCTGTTTCCTTGCATTTGTCAACATCTCTGCCCGACTTTGTACCGCAAAAGCTTAATGCCTTTCTGTACTCTTCGGAAAAGAATGTAAGAGTAAAGTACTCTTCTTTTTCACAAAACTCAAAGGTGTAGCGAGAGGGTCTTATAAAAGTGAAAGCAACGTTTTTGTTCCAAAGTACACCAAGCCCGCCCCAGCTTGCGGTCATTGTGTTAAAAGCTTCTTTATTACCCGCTGTAATCAGCATCCACTGTTTGCCGATTTTTTCAAAAGGGCTGAACTCAAGTTCTTTAATATCAATTTCTTTAAAACCCATAACTATTACTCCAATCAATATATATTATGCACTGCAACCTCGCCTGAGGAAATGCTGATTATTTCATCCTTAGTTTTTACAAGCAGCGAACCGTCCTCGCCAACGCCTAACGCCTCTCCCTCTTGGTTTTGAGCAGTAACATTTTTGCCTATGTTGGCACAAAGCTTTTCATATTCACGCTTTGCATCAACAGTAAAAACGAAATCATACTTTGCAAAAACATTTTCAAAGGACTTATTCAAAGCTCTGAAAATATCCTTAACATCATATTTTTTACCGCTGAGCAAATAAAGAGACGTTGCCTTATGGGCTATCTCGTCAGCAAAAGCTTTGTCATTAACGTTTATCCCTATTCCGATAAGAGTATTTTCATTAACTCGCTCGCAAAGAATACCGCAGAGCTTTTTATTTTCACAAATAATATCGTTAGGCCATTTAATCTGCAATGCTTTATCTTTACAAAAAGCTGTTAAAGCCTCGTATACTGCCAACGCTGCCAGCAAGGTAAAGCCCTCGGCGTATTTGTTTTTTACTGCAACACTCATACAAAGGGTGTCACCCTTTGTGCTCAGCCAGCTTCTTCCAAGTCTACCCCTGCCTGAGGTCTGCATTTCTGCCATAACTGCCAAGCCGCGAGTTAAGCCGTCCTCTTTAATTATTCTTTTAAGGTAGCTGTTGGTAGAGTCCACCGACTCTAAATAAACTGTATCTAAAGGGAAATTTATCATACTAATCTTTTCTTTACTAAAGTTAAAGGCTTACAGATAGCAGTACCTACCACAACATTAACTGCAATCTCGATAAGTCCGTTAGTACCTGCAAAAGCCGCAAATAACAAGAAAATATTGTTAATAACCATACCGCCTAAAGCAGAAATCACATCCTGATTTGTTGTGAAAATGTCACCAAAGAAAAGCCACATTGAGCCCAAGAAAAGAACGGTGTTAATTATTGCTACACTTGCCCCTGCAACAGGAATTGCAAGCATAGTTCTCTTGGTACCTTTTTTGCTGATTGCATCATAAATAAGAGCAGGTAAAAAACCGCAGGCAAGTCTGGGAACAACGCACATAACAAAGGTTAAAAGCGGATTATATCCCAAAAATATATTTCCGAGAAAATCCATACCAAAACAGGTGTAAAAGCTTGTAAGTCCGAAAATAGCACCTAAAATAAGGCCGCTTCTTTTGCCAAGCACAATGCTGCCTACCGCAACAGGCAATGTAATAAGAGTCATCTTCACAGGGCCAATCGGGATATAACCGATAGGTGTAAAGGTCATCAAAATAATCAATGCCGCCAGAACTGCGGTCATGGTCATTTCCACTACCATTGGGTTAATGGTTGATTTTCTTCTTGCTGTCATAATAATTCCTCCTGCTGTCTCCACCTTTCGGAGTGAGACGCTTTAAAATATTTATTTTACAGGCAAAGCCTGTAATTGACGTCAAAAATCAAAAATTACAATTTGTTTTTCTCGTATATAAGCCTTAGACCCTGAAGCATAAGGTCATCTCTAAGCTTGATTTTATGCTTACAGCTTGGTACAATCTCTGCGGCTAAGCCGCCTGTGGCAACAAGTGAACATTTAAAGCCTGTTTCTTCCTCAATTCGGTCAATCATACCGTCAATCATTGAGGCTGTACCGATAACAATACCCGAACGCATACATTCATCCGTATTCTTACCAACAACCTTACTCGGTGCATGAATAGCAACAGAAGGAAGCAAGGCGCCTTCCTTGACAAGTGCGTTAAGGGACGTACCCACACCGGGGATAATAGCACCGCCAATCATAGACTTATTCTCATCAATAACAAAAACAGTGGTGGCTGTACCCATACTGATAGCTATGCAAGGCAGTTTATACATTTCAGCCGCACCTACACAGCCTGTTACCAAATCAGCTCCTGCTGAGGCAGGATTATCTATCTTAAGATTAATTCCCGTTTTAAGTCCGGGTCCTACAACCAAAGGCTCCATCTTAAAAAGAAGCTTTACCGCCCTTTTAAGGCTTGTCAACACCTGTGGTACAACGCTGCTGATAATAATACCTTCAACAGAATTAATATCAAAGCCGTAAACCTCGAAAATCCCTTTAATTTCCAAAGCAAGCTCATCGCCTGTTTTGCTCTCGTCGGTTGAGGTGCGTGCTATCATAACAAGGTCTTCGTTTTTAAAAAGGCCAAGTTTAATATTTGTATTGCCTACGTCAAATACTAATAACATAAATATCACCACTATCATTATATTTTAAACCATGCACAAATTCAAGTCTATAGTTGTTATCGACGAAAAAGCGACAAATTTATCCATTAAATTCTACATGAAAATGGCTTTATTTTTCTTAAAAGAAAATTAGAAATAACGCCTTTATGGTAATATAATATTGCTAATACTACTATTAAACTGTTCAATAGGAGGAATTGCTATGCAGAACACTCAGAAAAACGAGCTTAAAAAGCTTGCCTGTAAAGCAAGAATGGGTGCCGTTGAAGGTACATTCCACGCTAAGTCAGGCCATCCCGGCGGTTCACTTTCAGCCGCTGACATTATGACCTACCTTTATTTCGCTGAAATGAACGTAGACCCCACAAATCCTAAAATGACAAACCGCGACCGTTTTGTTCTTTCAAAGGGTCATTGCTGCCCCAGCCTTTATGCAATCCTTGCACTTAAGGGCTTCTTCCCTTGGGAAGAAATCTCAAAGCTTCGCCACGTTGGCGCGATGCTTCAGGGTCACCCCGATATGAACAAAACTCCCGGTATTGATATGAGCACAGGCTCACTCGGTCAGGGTATTTCTGCCGCTTGCGGTATGGCTCTGGCTTCTAAAATTGACAATAACCCCTACCGTGTTTACACAGTCCTCGGCGACGGCGAGTGCGAAGAGGGTCAGGTTTGGGAGGCAGCTATGTTTGCTGCTCACAACAAGCTTGATAACTTAGTAGTTATCGTTGACCAGAACGGCCTTCAGATTGACGGCAAAGTTTCTGATGTTTGCGGTATTGAGCCTCTTGATAAAAAGTTCGAGAGCTTTGGTTTTGAGGTAATCAAAATCAACGGCCACTGCTTTGACGATATTGAAGCTGCTTTTAACAAAGCTAAGGAAGTTAAGGGCAAGCCCACAGCTATTCTTGCTGCTACTGTTAAGGGCAAGGGCGTTAGCTTTATGGAAGACCAGGTTGACTGGCACGGCAAAGGCCCCAACAAAGACGAGTACGAAAAAGCAATTGCAGAGCTTGAGGCTCAGCTTAAGGAATTGGAGGGTGAGTGCTAATGGCTGATATCGTAACAAAAGCAACCAGAGAAAGCTTTGGCGAGGCTCTTTGCGAGCTTGCTAAAACTAACGAAGATATTATTGTTCTTGATGCTGACCTTGCAGGTGCTACCAAGACTTCTATTTTCAAGAAAGAATTTCCCGAAAGATTCTTTGACTGCGGTATTGCAGAAGGTAATATGATTTGCGTTTCCGCAGGTCTTGCATCAGCAGGTAAAATCCCCGTTGCTGCTTCTTTTGCAATGTTTGCAACAGGCAGAGCTTACGAGCAGATTCGTAACTCCATAGGTTACCCCCACTTAAACGTTAAAATCGCAGGCAGCCACGCAGGTATTTCCACAGGCGAAGACGGTGCAACTCACCAGTGCCTTGAGGACGTTGCTCTTATGCGTACAATCCCCGGCATGACAGTTCTCTGCCCTGCTGACCATTGGGAAATGAAAGCAGCTGCAAAGGCTGCTATTGAGCACGTTGGCCCTGTTTACATCAGACTTGGCAGACTTGCTATTGATTCCTTCAATGACCCCGAAACTTACGAGTTCGAGCTTGGCAAGGGTATTACTCTTCAGGAGGGTAATGACATTACAGTTATCGCTACAGGTCTTGTTGTTAACGAGTGCCGCAAGGCTTGCTTAAAGCTTCAGGAAGAAGGATACAGCGTTCGTCTTATCAACATCCACACCATTAAGCCTATCGACCGCGATATCATCATCAAGGCTGCTAAGGAAACAGGCAAGATTATCACTGTTGAAGAGCACAACGTTATCGGTGGTCTTGGCGATGCAGTTCTTGAGGTAACCAGCGAGGAGTGCCCCGTTAAGGTTCGCAAGGTTGGCGTTTATGACCGCTACGTCTACTCAGGCCCCGCTTGGGAGCTTCTTGAGAAGTTCGGCCTCACCGAAACAGGTATCGCAGATGTAATCCGCGAAGAGCTTGCCCGTTAACCACGGTGGGTGATTCCGCCTATTAATAAATTTATCTTAACCCGTCGTTTTATTAACGGCGGGTTTTTTGCGGGTTAGCCACAAGGCAGCCCCTTGAGGGCAATTCGCCTACGGACAGTTTGTACTCAAAGTCAACCTACATCTACGGCGGGTCAGATAAAAATTTTATTTTTTGCAACCAAATCGGTTCATTTCCGTACTTTATTATTGAAAGTAGAAATATGTAATAATATAATAAAGTCAAGGGAGTGATGCTTGTGGATGACAATAAGATTATTGAGCTTTTCTTTTCGCGAAGCGAAAAAGCCATAGCTGAAACTGCCTCAAAATACGGCAAGCTTTGCCTTAGTATTGCAGGTAATATTCTTAGTAATACTGAGGACTCAGAGGAATGCGTAAATGATACATATCTTACCTTGTGGAACAAAATCCCCCCTGCACGCCCTGCTAATTTCATGACTTTTATTTGTAAAATTGTGAGGAACCTATCTCTTAAAAAGTTAGAATATAACCGTGCCAAAAGGCGAGATAGTAATATTACAGTTTGCTTTTCAGAGTTAGAAGAAATCCTCCCCGATCACGCAATTTCTAAGAATTTTGATGATGAAGAAATCGGCAGAGTTATAAGTGAGTTTCTTAAAAAAGAAAAAGCCGATGCACGCAACGTATTTATACGAAAATACTGGTACTTCGACTCAGTAAGTGATATTGCAAAGCGGTACAAATTCAGCGAAAGCAAAGTTAAATCAATGCTTTTTCACACACGAAATAAGCTTAAGAAATATCTTATAAAGGAGGGCGTGCACATATGAGTGTTTCAAGAATATCAAAAGCTATGGGCTATATTGATGACGAGCTTATAAGTGAAGCTGAGAGTTACAAACCTAAAAGCAGCTTCGTAATTACAACAATAAAAGTTGCTGCTGTCGCTTTTGCCGCCTGCCTTGTAATTGCTATGATTATTAATCCTCAACCAAAGCCCGACTTTACAATTACCTACACCAGCACAACATCAGCAAATGCTGAGGCATTATATGCTCACGAAATCTACGACCACAAGGTTTTTGGCGACTGCTTCCCCACAGAATTTGCCGACAACTACTTTATTAACGGCAAGATTTATATTTATGATAACACTTTAGAGGCAGAGTTTTATAATCATTTTAATCTTGACACTATCTATCTTCATATTTTTCCAAAAAAGTATTTACCACAAGATGAGGTTATGGGTAGAGTTTTGTATCCCCAAAACAAAAATTCTGACATAACATCTTATACTTGGGTGGATATGGGCGAATATGCCGCCAAATACACCTCTGAAAAATGCGACCTCGCCACCCTTGAAGGCTTCGACAAAATGATAAATAGTACAAAATAAGGAGTTGATTTTATGAAAAGAAGTATATGTTTGTTTTTTGCAATTCTCTTATTACTCCCTCTTTTAACTGCTTGTTCCCCAAAGCCCGAACTTACAGACAGTTTATGGTACACAAAAGGCAGTGTTATCGGCTTGGATGATGAAACAGGCTACTACGATATTCACCTTACCTTTAAAGATGACAACACAGGTAACGTTATGAATATCTATGAAGACAACTATACCGAAAGCTATGACTTCGAATATAGTGCTTTTAACGGTTACATAACCATTCTTTCCTATAACGGAGAAGTCCTTGACAAAGGAATACATACCTACCCCTACTCTATTGAAGAAGATGTACTGACGATTATTGTTGACAATAAAAAAATGGAGTTTAAAAAACTTACAGCCGTACCAACCAAAACCGCAAACCCTGACCATAGCTACGAAGTTTTACAGGATGAATACGACAGAATAACTAAGTATCTTGAGCTGGCTTACAGCGGCGATATGATTACAAATATTTATATTGACCACTCGGAAAGTGTAATTGTTGTAGGGCTTAAAGAGCTTACTGACGAAAATATTGAGTTTTTCAAAGAAAACATTTCCGATGCGGATTTTATAGAATTCATCGAAGCAAGTGGAGTTAACGTTTTCACTACAGAATAAAATCATAATTAATAACCTAACCCCGCCGTTAATTAAACGACGGGGTTAAATCAATTTATCCAAAGGCGGAATTGCTCTGTCGTGGCTAACAATGGAACTGCCCTCGGGTGGCTAACATATTGCAAACAACAAAAAAGCGGTTGATGATTTACCAACCGCTTTTAATTTGAATTATTTATCAGATGATGTGTGCAATCTTCTTCTGGATATAGGTTGCATCCTTGATGTTCACCTTATTATCCATATTGCAGTCTGCATAGGAAAGCTGGGAATCGCTTAACGTAAGAAGCTTTGCTATATGCTTCTGGATAAGTGTTGCATCTTTGATATTCAGCTTGCCGTCGCTATTAACATCACCCATCTCAAACTCTGGTTGAGGTGCTGTTGTGGTTTCCTGAGTAGGCTCTGTGTTAACTGTTGTTTCAGCTGTTGTTTCTGTAGCCTCGGTTGCTGTAGAACTCTCAACAGGCTCAGTTACTGATGACTCAGGCTCTGTTTCGGCAGATGTGCTCTCTGCAGGGTCTGTTACTGTTGACTCAGGCTCTGTTTCGGCAGGTGTGCTTTCAACAGGGTCTGTTACTGTTGACTCAGGCTCTGTTTCGGCAGGTGTGCTTTCAACAGGGTCTGTTACTGTTGACTCAGGCTCTGTTTCAGCAGGTGTGCTCTCTGCAGGGTCTGTTACTGTTGACTCAGGCTCTGTGTCGGCAGGAGTGCTTTCTGCAGGAGTTGTTGTTACAGATGTGGTTTCTTCCTGAGCGAAATGGATGTTTGCATTCTTAATGCTTTCATTTGCAGTTCCGAAACTCAACAGATTCCACTGTTCCTCGGTTCCGCCATAATAAACGTCTTTAATATTTTTACATTCAACAAATGCACCGTAACCGATATATGTAACACTGTCAGGAATTGTTACAGTTTCAAGATCATCCATACCCATAAAAGTAAAGGCAGGTATCATCTTGATATTCTCTGTCCAGACTACCGACTTAACGGGTGCTACACTTTCAATTGAAAAATCTGAAGCCAATGATGTAACTGCAAGTTCACCTATATATGAAGGGAACACAATCTCTGTAGCAGTTTCGTCATCGCCGTTATAATAACCGAGAAGCTTTACTTCATCAGTTAAAATATTAAATTCAAAAGCGAAATTGTTGGTATCAAGTTCCCCGTAAGATACCCATATATCAACTATTTCATTATTGTTGGTATCTATTTCGTAAATTTCGCCTGATTTGGAAATGTTTGCCTCATCAGAGGAGGCATCTGTAATTACGCCGATATATGGATGAAGGGTTAACTTGTTATTTTCATACACAAGCATTGAATAATAACTGTAAGAATCAGAGTTATTAAAGATTAACACATTATCATCAAGTCTTATATAAAGTAAACCTTTAATCAAAACATCCTCGTAAACGCAGTTGCTTACATTGGAATCTGTAAACAGAAATGCACTATAACCAATAACCTCTATATCGGAAATACTGCAATTTTCAATGTTTGAATATATGGAAGAACCTACAATACCGCCGGCAGTTTCGTTTATGCTTACAATTTTTGTGACTGAAATTTTACAATCATTTATAGAAGATTCTTCAGCCACACCTGCAATACTGCCTGCAGATCTGAAATCAGTAACAATTTCAGAGTTTGTAATGGTACATCCTGTAATTGTTGAATAAGTTACATTGCCTGAAATTGCACCTGCACGTCTGCCAGCAGTAAAACTGCAGTTATCCAGTGTTAAATTACTTACAACTGCACCATCAAGGTTGCTGAACAAACCGCAAGCCTCATTTGACTGAACCACCAGATTGCTGATAGTATGGCCATTACCGTTAAATACTCCGCCGAAGTATTCTTTCTTATACAAAGGATTTATGGGGTCAGACTCGCTGAAATCAAGGTCCGTATTAAGATTTACAGTTGAATTAATATACTTGTTATCTGCAGTTGCATTATAAAAAGCGATGAAGTCGTCCATACTGTTGATTTCAAAGAATAAGTTCTTATAATCATTCATTGCTTTTCTTAAGAAGCAACAGGTGTTATCAACAGTATTCTGAGTAGCGTTACTGTCATTAAAAACATTCTTTGCATTCTGAAGCTCGTCGCTTATATTATCCTTGATATACTGAGGGGCATCGTCATTTATATCTAAATTTTCAACCTCTTCAATAACGTCAGCAAGCTCATTTTTATACACTTTGCCGTCTTTATTTGATGTATAAGCTTTTATGCTCATATAGCCTGGGTGGTATTCATCTGTAACATCAGTCCACAAGTCTCCAACTTTATAAAAGCTTATGTTGCTCAGCTCTATAGCACCTTCAAGCATCTGCAGTATGTAAAATCTACTATCGCTTTTTAATACGACTGAAAATTTATCTCCTGCATTAAGTTGTACTGATTCAGGCACATCCATAGAATGTGTGCCTGAATACTCAATGTATTCTGTAAAGGAAGTCAGAAGACTGCCATCTTCAGGAGATGTGTAATTATCATTAAGTCTATAAACTTCCACTGTAAGATCAGCAGGAGTATAGTTGGAAAAACTGATCTGCTCAAGGATTTCATCATTTTTAGCTGTGAACACGTTTGCCGCTGAATAAACGCCAACAGCATTGGTATATGAATACTGATACTGGTAAATATTGTCAAACTCATCTACGGATTGCATAATATACTGAGCAAATTCTCCGTCATTTTCAGATTCATAAGACATCCAGAAATAACCCTCATAGCCTTCAGCTGTACTGCCCGCCCAAGTACCCCAGCTATTTTTAATAAGCCAAGCGCCGTCGTTTTCGGGACGCATTTCTTCGCAGAAATTATCCTTGCTGAAATTATCATCCCAACCAACTACTGCTACAGCGTGACCCAAACGTGAATCATCAGGATTTACAGGAAAACCATCAGTGTAATAAGTCTGCATACCGTCTTCAGTATAATGATAATTTGATGAATAATTTGTGTAGCCGAGATACAATGTGCCATATTCCATAATACGCTGTTTAGCTAAGGAGATATCATAGTCAAAGGCAACATAATCTTTAAGTCGATAATCAGAATAGAATCTTAAGGCTTCGTCGTAGTTAATTCCCCAGCTTTCGTAAGGCATAAGCTCTTCAGGATATGCACCAAAACCACTGCTGAGGCCCATCGCTATGGTGTGATGATAGCCGCCTTCACTGCCCTTATTATCATCCACCATATGATCTCCGTATAAAAAAGAGTCTTTATCTTCAATGCTGGTGTGAATATACCAAGTGTTGCCGGCTTCTGATAAATCCAGTTTTTCCTGAGGATTCTCGCCTAAAGCTGCTCTGAGCTCAGGATTTGAGAGAATGCTTGACTCCATTGAGGATGTTGTTGCAAAGTTCCAGCAAAATCCCTCGCTGCCCTGATCTTTAACAGAAGTAACTCTGCCTTCATCTCTCAGGTCATAGCTTGATGGCAATAAGCTTTCATCTACGCTGGAAGCTGAAATCTCCGGAGTAATATCCACCTCGTTATTGTTTTGGTCATAATAGGTTATGTTATTACCGGAACCAACAGGAATAATGTAGTCTAAGTTTGCTTTTGTTTCTGCAATTTCATAAGACTTATCCTCTCTCACGGTGATTCTCTCATCAAGTGCAGAAGCAGATGCACCTGTGCCTAAAATCATCATCGACATCAACAGGGATACCGCCAGTAAAACTGATAAAACTTTTCTGAACATAGTAATCCTCCTTTTTTCCTTTATTTCATTATATAACAGATAAAACTGTTTGTAAAACAAAATAAAAAAGATTTTTATTCATCTGATATAGACTCTTAGGACATCTAAAAATAAGAGTCATTACAAATATAAAAAAGCGGCTGACTTTCGCCAACCGCTTAATTTTATATTACCCTTAGATAAGCTCGATGATTGCCATCTCTGCTGCGTCACCGCGGCGGGGACCAATCTTAGTGATTCTTGTGTAACCACCGTTTCTATCTGCATACTTGGGTGCGATCTCCTTGAAGAGCTTGTATGTTACTTCTTCTTTTGTTACAAAAGACATAACCATACGCTTGTTGTGGAGATTATCTTCTTTAGCAATAGTGATCATCTTCTCAGCTAATGAAGAAACTTCTTTAGCACGAGTAACAGTTGTCTCTATTTTGCCGTTCTCGAAAAGGAAAGTAACCATAGCTCTGAGCATTGCTGTTCTGTGAGCTGTAGCTCTACCTAACTTTCTTGTACCGGGCATTATATTTCACTCCTTATTAAGTGTAGTAATTGTAAAGGTTTATTCGTCCTCGCTGTGAAGACTGAAGCCCAAACTCTGGAGCTTCTGCATAACTTCCTCAAGGGACTTTCTGCCGAGGTTACGAACCTTCATCATGTCCTCTTCGGACTTGCTGATAAGGTCCTCAACAGTGTTGATACCTGCACGCTTTAAGCAGTTGAAGGAACGAACAGAAAGGTCAAGCTCTTCAATAGTCATTTCAAGAGCCTTTTCCTTACCGCTGTCCTCTTTAACTACCATAATCTCCTGGCTGCCTCTGTCAGAGAGGTCAACAAAGAGGTTAAGGTGCTCGCAGATAACCTTAGCTGCAAGAGACACAGCCTCCTGAGCAGTAATAACACCGTTAGTCCACACGTCAAGTGTGAGCTTGTCATAGTCAGTAATCTGACCAACACGAGTGTTGTCAACAGTAAAGTTTACCTTAAGAACAGGTGTGTAAATGGAGTCAACAGGAAGGACACCGATAACATTATTACCGGAAAGAGCTTTGTTCTTTTCAGCAGGAACGTAGCCTCTGCCCTTATCCAGTGTGATTTCCATATTAAGCTTTGCGTCTTCGCCGAGAGTTGCAATGTGAAGCTCAGGTGTGAGAATCTCAACCTCGCTGTCGCACTTAATCATATCGGCAGTAACTGTGCAGGGGCCTTCAACAGCAATTTCAACAGTCTTGGGACCATTGCTGTTGAGCTTTGCAACAAGGCTCTTCATATTAAGAACGATTTCTGTAACGTCCTCTTTAACACCGGGAATGGTGGAAAACTCGTGGAGTACACCGTCAATCTTAATAGAAGTAACTGCTACACCCTCTAAAGAGGAAAGCAGAACTCTTCTTAAAGAGTTGCCTAAAGTGTTACCAAAGCCTCTCTCTAAAGGCTCAACAACAAATCTGCCGTATTTGCCGTCAGCTGATAATTCATCAACGTTGATTCTGGGCTTTTCGATTTCTATCATGCAATATTCCTCCTTAACATTTTCAGCAACCTGCTGAGATGTGTGTAAACCTGCGAAAAAGTATTACGCGGATTACTTGGAGTACAACTCAACGATGAGGTGCTCTTCTACGGGGAAGTCGATATCGTCTCTCTGAGGAGCTGCGATTACCTTACCGCCGAGAAGGTTAGCATCCTTCTGGAGCCACTTAGGAGCAGGAACAGATGCGTTCTCGCCGTCAGCAATAGCCTTGAAACGAGTTGTAGCACGGCTCTTCTCCTTAACTTCGATAACATCGCCAACCTTTACAAGATAGGAAGGAATGTTTACTTTCTTACCGTTTACTGTGAAGTGAGCGTGGTTAACGAGCTGACGAGCCTCTCTTCTTGTAGCTGCAAGACCAAGTCTGTAAACAACGTTGTCAAGTCTTGTCTCAATAATTGTGAGGAGAGCCTCACCGGTTTTACCCTCTGCCTTTTCAGCCTTCTCGTAGTAAGCTCTGAACTGCTTCTCGAGAATGCCGTAGATAAACTTAACCTTCTGCTTCTCGGTAAGCTGCATTGAGTATTCGCTCTTCTTCTTTCTCATATTACCGCCGGGGTTCTTGTTAGAAGTCTTCTTAGAATAACCCATAACAGCGGGGGAAATGCCAAGTGTTCTGCAACGCTTAGCAATAGGCTGCATATTCTTTGCCATATTCTTTACCTCCTATTATACACGTCTTCTCTTGGGAGGACGGCATCCGTTGTGAGGAATCGGAGTTACGTCTTTAATCATTGTAACTTCGAGACCAGCTGTCTGTAATGCTCTGATTGCTGCCTCACGGCCCTGTCCGGGACCCTTAACGTAAACGTCAACGGACTTCATGCCGTGCTCCATAGCTGCCTTAGCAGCTGTCTCAGCAGCGGACTGAGCTGCGAAGGGAGTAGACTTTCTTGAACCTCTGAAGCCAAGCTCACCTGCGCTTGCCCAAGAAATTGCATTACCGTGAACATCGGAGATAGTAACAATTGTGTTATTAAAAGTAGACTGAATGTGTGCTGCGCCCTTCTCGATATTCTTTCTCTCACGGCGACGGCGTACAGTCTTTTTAGTTGTAGCTTTTGCTGCCATTTGCTTTCTCCTCCTTACTTCTTCTTATTGGCCATGGTCTTTCTGGGACCCTTACGGGTACGAGCGTTTGTCTTAGAACGCTGACCTCTTACAGGCAGGCCCTTTCTGTGGCGAACACCACGGTAGCAGCCGATTTCAATAAGTCTCTTAATGTCAAAAGCAACGTCACGGCGAAGATCACCTTCAACGCGGCAGTTGTGGTCAATATACTCTCTGAGTTTAGAAATATCATCCTCTGTAAGGTCTCTAACGCGAACGTCAGGATCTACACCTGTGGATGCGAGGATATCGTTAGCGGTCTTTCTACCAATACCGTAGATATAGGTCAAACCGATTTCGATTCTTTTGTCTCTGGGCAAGTCAACACCTGCTATACGAGCCATATTGGTTGCACCTCCATAAAATGCTTAAAAATTCAAATTTCTGCAGTTTCTGCAGTTGGTAAAGACTTTGCTAATTATTTAATTAGCCCTGTCTCTGCTTGTGCTTGGGGTTCTCGCAGATAACCATAATTCTGCCTTTTCTCTTGATAACCTTGCACTTTTCACAGATTTTCTTTACTGAAGGTCTGACTTTCATTAGTTAATCATTCCTTTCTTAGAGTTAGGTAAATTTATAATTCTTACTTTGAGCGCCATGTAATTCTGCCACGGGTAAGGTCATAGGGAGACATCTCAACCGTAACCTTATCGCCGGGAAGAATACGAATGAAGTTCATTCTCAGCTTGCCGGAAATAACAGCCAGAATTTTGTGGCCGTTAGGAAGCTCTACCGTAAACTGTGCGTTTGGAAGAGCGTCGACAACTGTACCTTCTATTTCAATAACATCCTGCTTTGACATAGGATAACCTCCGAAAATTAATCCTCCCTGAATAATCTCAGGGCATTTCTTATATTGCGGTTAGTGTCCATTGAATGGGACAAAACTGTGTTTGTAACTGTTAGATGGATGGGGTTTTTCTTTTTAGGATTTTCCACCTTACGGCGTCTTCCGTCAGCAATATATACCCATCCTTCTTCATTTTTTACAACTACAAAGAAGCCTTCTTTGTCACGGCCTGCCTTAGCCTTAACAATAGTGCCAACCGGTATCATAAATGTACCTCTCTGTCAGCAATTGTTAAAATTTTCGGACCGTCGGGCGTAATGGCAATGGTATGCTCGTAGTGAGCACTGAGCTTGCCGTCAACTGTAACAGTTGTCCAGTCGTCTTTAAGCACCTTCACCTTATAATCGCCCATATTGACCATAGGTTCAATGGCAATAGTCATACCGGGAATAAGTCTCGGTCCCCTGCCGGGAGTACCGAAATTAGGTACGCTGGGTTCTTCGTGTAAATTCGCACCTACGCCGTGGCCGACAAAATCTCGTACCACCGAGTAACTGCGATCTTCGACATACTTCTGAACTGCACTTGAGATATCGCCTACGCGATTACCTGCCTTTGCCGCTTTTATTCCCTCATAAAGCGATTCTCTTGTAGCATCCATAAGTCTCTGAGCTTCAGTACTTACATCACCGCAAGGGAAAGTGTAAGCGTTGTCGCCGTGAAAGCCGTCAATAAAAGCACCAACGTCAATTGAGACTATGTCGCCATCTTTGAGAATACAGTTCTTAGAAGGTATACCATGGATAACCACGTTATTTACAGAAATGCATGAGCTTGCGGGAAAATCGCCGTAACCGAGGAAAGATGGCTTAGCACCCTGCTTCTCGATATATTTACGAATGTTCTGGTCAATTTCCCATGTGGTTACACCGGGTTCAACCATTGTGCCTGCAAGCTTAAGCACATTTGCAGATATCCTGCACGCGAGCTCCATGGCTTTAAGCTCGCGTGCAGACTTGATTACTATCATCAGCTTACGCCTCTAATGCTTTTAAAGTAAGGGCTGTGGTATCTTCTACCTTGTCCTGACCTTCAACGATAAAGAGCTTGCCCTGAGCCTGATAGTAGTCCTTGAGGGGCTCTGTTTCGTTGTGATAGATTTCGAGACGTGCCTTAATGGTATCAATGTGATCGTCCTTGCGCTGAACAAGGGTGCCTGCGCAATCGTCGCAAACGCCGTCAACCTTGGGCTTTAAATCCACAACGTGATAGGGTCTGCCGCACTTTTCGCAAACACGGCGTCCGGAAAGTCTGGAAGCGATAACCTCGTCAGCAACTTCAATAGAAATTGCTTTGTCGATTACGATACCCATTTTATCCAGAGCCTCGGCCTGAGGAATGGTTCTGGGGAAACCGTCGAGAATGAAGCCGTTTTTGCAATCGTCGTTCTGAAGTCTTTCTTCAATAATGCCGATAACAACCTCATCAGGAACAAGCTTGCCGCTATCCATAAAGGACTTGGCCTTAAGTCCCATCTCTGTGCCGTTTTTCAGTGCCTCTCTGATAATGTTACCAGTAGAGATTGTGGGAATTGAAAGATGCTCGCATATAACTGCTGCCTGTGTGCCTTTGCCGGCACCGGGAGCACCTAAGAGAATAATATTCATTATATAATCCTCCTTACGGTTAATTAGTCAAGAAAACCTCTGTAATGACGCATCATCATCTGGCTTTCCATCTGCTTAACTGTCTCAATAGCTACACCAACCATAATGATTACGGAAGTACCGCCCATTGAGAGGTTCTGCATGTTGCCTGCCATTGTGAAAATGGAGGGAACGATTGCAATGAAGGAAAGGAACAATGCACCGATTAAGGTAATTCTAGACAAAATCTTGCGGATGAACTCAGCAGTGGGCTGACCGGGACGAATGCCGGGGATTGTGCCGTTGTTCTGCTTGAGGTTGTTGGCCATCTCCACAGGATTATACTGAATCTGAGTATAGAAGTATGCAAATGCGAGAACTAAAACGAACTCGAGCACAATGTAGAGCCAGCCTGAGGGGCTGAGTGCGTTAAAGAAGCCATCCCAGAAGCTGCCTGCGGCAGGTGTCCAGAATGCTCTGATTGTGCTGGGAATTGAGAGGATGGAGGTTGCGAAGATAACGGGCATAACGCCGCCGAGAGCAACCTTGATTGGCATGTGGCTGGACTGGCCGCCATACATCTTTCTGCCTACAACTCTCTTTGCATACTGAATGGGAATTCTTCTCTCAGCGTCCTGCATAAAGCAGATAACCCAGATAACGATGAGGAAGAGAATAAGGAAAGCAGGAACAAGGAAGTAGTACTGAGTGCTGCCTGCCTGAGCAAGAGACCAGTAGCTGGGGATGTTCTTGTTTACAGGGAACATATAGTAAACAGTCATAGGCAGACGAGCTACGATACCAGCAAAGAGGAGGATGGAAATACCATTACCGATACCCTTTGTATTAATCTGCTCACCAAGCCACATCATGAATGCTGTACCTGCTGTGAAAATAAGGATAATAACAATAGCTGCAAACCATACTGCTACGTCTTCAGTAAGAATTCTCTGACCCTTAAGGTAGAAGAAGTAAGCTGTACCCTGGATAAGACCGAGAACTACTGTTAAATAGCGGGTGATTGTTGCAATCTTCTTTCTGCCGTCTTCGCCCTCTTTAGAAAGTCTCTCAAGTGCAGGGATAGCTACACACAAAAGCTGCATAATAATGGAGCTGTTGATGTAGGGTGTGATACCCATTGCAAAGATAGTAGCGTTACCAAACGCACCACCGGACATTGTGTTAAGATATGCGAAGATTGAATTGGCAGCTGCATCGCCGCCACCGAAAGTAAGCTGGCTGAGCGCAGTCATATCAAGAAAAGGAACAGGGATAACTGAACCAATTCTGAAAATTACGATAATAAGAAGTGTGAAGAGAATCTTCTTTCTTAAATCAGGAATTGACCACGCGTTCTTAATTGTCTTAAACAATTAGATCACCTCTGCCTTTCCGCCTGCGGCCTCGATTTTAGCCTTAGCAGACTCAGAAAAAGCAGAAACCTGAACTGTTAAATTCTTTGTGAGATTACCGTTGCCGAGAATCTTAACACCGTCAAAAGAATTTTTGATGATGCCTGCCTCAACTAAAGAAGCAACTGTAACAACTGCACCGTTTTCAAATTTTTCGAGTGTGCCTACATTTACGGATACGATATTCTTAGCAAAAATATTGTTAAAACCACGCTTGGGAAGACGTCTCTGAAGGGGCATCTGACCGCCTTCGAAACCTACTCTCATACCGCGGCCTGCTCTTGCCTTCTGGCCTTTGTGACCTTTACCGGAAGTTTTGCCCCAGCCTGAGCCGTGACCTCTACCGATTCTTCTGGCTTCCTTTTTGGAGCCCTCAGCAGGAGAAAGTTCGTAAAGTTTCATTTTCTCGCACCTCCTTTAAGCTTCAACCTCAATGAGGTGGATAATCTTTGCTACCTTACCCTTTGTAGAAGCGTTATCGGGCTGCTCTGTAACATCACCGATTTTCTTCAAACCAAGAGCATGAGCGGTTGCAATCTGATCTTTCTTTGTGCCGATGAGGCTCTTAACTAACTTAATTTTCATTACTAAAAGCCTCCCTTACAGAATTTCCTTAACGGACTTGCCACGAACAGCAGCAACTTCTTCTGCAGTTCTGAGTGACATAAGACCCTGGAATGTAGCACGAACAACGTTGCAAGGATTGTTAGAACGAAGAGCCTTTGTTCTGATATCCTTAATACCTGCTGTCTCAACAACAGCACGTACTGCACCGCCTGCGATAACACCGGTACCGGGAGCAGCGGGCTTAAGTAAAACTCTGCCTGCACCGTATGCACCGATAACTTCATGAGGAATTGTTGTACCTCTTAAAGCGATTTTTACGAGGTTCTTCTTTGCATCCTCAATGCCCTTGCGGATTGCATCGGGAACTTCGCCTGCTTTACCGATACCGAAACCGATTGTTCCGTTACCGTCGCCTACAACAACAAGTGCTGCAAACTTGTAGATACGACCGCCCTT
Source organism: Ruminococcus sp. (assembly GCA_017456845.1). Lineage (GTDB taxonomy): Bacteria > Bacillota > Clostridia > Oscillospirales > Acutalibacteraceae > Ruminococcoides. The sequence goes on along the minus strand of JAFTIP010000051.1, from coordinate 833 downwards.
AACGGTCTTAGATACACGGTTAATAGCTACTACGCGCTCTGTAAGCTCCATTGTAGCTGCGTCAATAATGTTAGCCAAAGTAATTCCTCCCCTTCCTTAGAAATTGAGGCCGCTCTCACGAGCGCCTTCGGCCAATTCCTTAACACGGCCGTGATAAATGTTACCGCCTCTGTCGAATACAACATCAACGATATTCTTTTCTTTTGCTCTTTCAGCAACGAGCTTGCCAACTGCCTTAGCAGCCTCTTTGTTACCGCCGTTACCCTCAATAGCTTTATCAAGTGAGGATGCAGAAACCAGTGTAACACCGTTTACGTCATCAATAATCTGAGCGTAGATGTTATTTGTGGAGCGATATACACAAAGACGGGGGCATGCGGGTGTACCGCTAACCTTGCCGCGTACTCTCTTATGTCTCTTAACGCGGGCGATTTTTCTATCGGTCTTAGTAACCATTCTTGTTCACTCCTTAAATTATTTCTTACCGGTTTTGCCTTCCTTGCGGCGGATAACTTCGTCAACATACTTGATGCCCTTGCCCTTGTAAGGCTCGGGGGGACGCTTAGCACGTACTTCGGCAGCAAACTGACCTACCTTTTGCTTGTCAATGCCGTTGATGATGATCTTATTGGGGCCGGGAGCCTCAATGGTGATATCCTCGTTATCGGATACGATTACCTGATGTGAGTAGCCAAGGTTCATAACGAGGTCCTTGCCCTGCTTCTGCACACGGTAACCAACACCGTTAACCTCAAGCTCCTTCTTGAAGCCCTCGGATACGCCGAGGATCATGTTCGAGATAAGTGTTCTTGTTAAACCGTGAAGTGAACGGT
>JAFTIP010000050.1 GCA_017456845.1 Ruminococcus sp. | reverse complement strand
TGGGGTGGCTAGCCGGATTCGAACCGGCGGTCTCCAGGGCCACAACCTGGCGCTTTAACCAACTAAGCTATAGTCACCATATGGCGCGCCAACAGGGACTCGAACCCCGGACCTACTGCTTAGAAGGCAGTTGCTCTATCCTGCTGAGCTATTGACGCGTGTTAGGCTATGAAAAATCACAGCCTGATTATTATATATTAATATGAAGATTTTGTCAATACTTTTAACCCCATTAATTTAACGGAATTTAAAAGAATTTTAAGAAAATACTAAATAAAATGACGAAAATCAGTTTTTAAGACTCTGCATAGGTGCCGGAATTCTGCCGCGGCGGTTGATAAATTTTGCAGGAGAACCGCTTCTTACGGGCATTACAGGGCCATAACCCAAGAGACCGCCGAAATCAAGTGTATCCCCTACTCCCTTACCGATTGCAGGAATAAGACGTACTGCAGTAGTCTTTGAGTTAACCATACCGATTGCGGCTTCGTCTGCGATAATTGCCGAAATAACCTCAGGAGTTGTATCTCCGGGAATGATAATCATATCAAGGCCAACAGAGCAAACTGCTGTCATAGCCTCAAGCTTTGTAATATCAAGAGCACCAACCTCAGCAGCGTGAATCATACCTGCGTCCTCAGAAACAGGAATAAATGCACCGGAAAGACCTCCAACGTGAGAAGAAGCCATTACGCCACCCTTCTTAACCGCATCGTTAAGAAGTGCAAGGGCAGCAGTTGTACCGTGGCAACCGCAAACCTCTAAACCCATTTCCTCTAAAATATAAGCTACAGAGTCACCTACTGCAGGAGTAGGAGCAAGTGAAAGGTCAACAATACCAAAAGGCACACAAAGACGCTTACTTGCCTGCTGAGCAACAAGCTGACCCATTCTTGTAATCTTAAATGCTGTACGCTTAATTTCGTCAGCAACCTGACTTAAGTCGTAGCCGTCACACTTTGTAAGAGCTGCACGAACAACGCCGGGTCCTGAAACACCTACGTTGATAACGCAGTCAGCTTCACCTACACCATGGAATGCACCAGCCATAAATGGGTTATCCTCAGGCGCGTTACAAAAAACAACAAGCTTAGCGGCACCGAGGCAGTTATTATCAGCAGTAAGCTCAGCGGCAGACTTGATAGCCTGACCCATCATCTTAACTGCGTCCATATTGATACCTGCTTTTGTGGAACCGATATTAACGGATGAACAAACCTTTTTTGTTTCAGCAAGTGCCTGAGGAATGCTTTCAATAAGTGCAAAGTCGCCTGCGGCAAAACCTTTCTGAACTAAAGCTGAATAACCGCCGATAAAGTCAACGCCTAAGGTGGCGGCTGCTTTGTCGAGAGTATGAGCAAACTTTACCACACCGCTGTTCTGGCAAGCAGCGGCAATATTTGCAATGGGAGTTACGGAAATTCGCTTATTAATGATAGGAATACCGTATTCACTTGAAATATCATTGGCAGTTTTAACGAGGTCTTCGGCATAACGGCAGATTTTATCGTAAACCTTATCACAAGCCTTGTTTATGTCGCTGTCGATACAATCGAGCAAACTGATACCCATGGTTACGGTACGAACATCAAGATGCTCGTTGTCTATCATATTTATGGTTTCTAATATATCTTTGGTTTCTAACATAGTTTACCTCAAATCTTATGCATGCTATTAAAGATGTCCTCATGCATAATGTGAATTTTTGTGCCAATGGACTGACCAAAAGCATCAAAATCAGCATTGAGCTTTTCAAAAGATGGAACGTCTGCACGGTCAAGCTCAACAAGCATTACCATTGCGAACATATCCTGCAATACGCTTTGAGTTACCTCTACAACGTTCATATTTCTCTCTGCACAGAATGTAGAGACCTTTGCAAGAATGCCAACGGCATCCTTACCTAAAACTGTAACAACTGCTTTCATATTATGTATGCTCCTTTCAAAAGCAGAAAATTCACTTAATTATAAAGTTTTTGCAAAATTTTTAAGATATTCTCTTAAATCAGCACCGATTTCGGGATGATTGAGGCCAATTTCGATAGCCGCCTGCATAATTCCGAACTTATTGCCGATATCATAGCGGGTACCCGTGTACTCAACGGCAGTCATACCTTCGGTAATTGCAAGCTCACGCATTGCATCGGTAAGCTGAATCTCATTTTTAGCACCGGGTTTGGTGTGAGCAAGAATATCGAAAATCTCATAAGGCAGTACACATCTGCCAAGGATTGAATATAAAGAAAGAACATCCTCGTCTCGCTGAGGCTTTTCAATCATATCGGTACATTTAAAAATGTTATCCTTGATATTTTCAACCTTAACGGAACTATAACTTCTGATAGCTTCTTTACTAACCGGCTTGATACCTAAAACACCTTTACCATAGGTGCCATATGCATCAATAAGCTCTTTGGTGGCAGGCTTTTCGCCGCCTACTACAACGTCATCACCGTAAAGAACGGCAAAAGGCTCACCGCTGACAAAGGATTTTGCCTTGCTGATAGCGTGGCCGAGACCCAAGGTATCAATCTGGCGTATGTAGTGAATATTAGCAAGCTTGTCCAAATCCTTGATAGTAGAGAGCAAATCGTCTTTGCCGTCTTTCTCAAGAATCCCCTGAAGAACAGGTGCTTTATCAAAATGATCTTCGATAAAACCCTTACCACGATTAGTGATAATAAGTATATCTGTAATACCGGATGCGGCAGCTTCCTCTACAATATACTGTATTGCAGGTTTATCAACAATAGGTAGCATTTCCTTAGGCATAACCTTAGTTGCGGGCAAAACTCTTGTGCCTAAACCTGCAGCGGGAATAACAGCTTTTGTGATTTTCATAATTATACCTCGTTAATTTCAAAAAAATTCAACTTAAGAACCTTGGCAAGTATAAAATAATATAATAAGAAGCTATAAGACTTAGAGCCAAAGGGACATTAACGCCACCCTTGGTGTTAAGCTTTGCTTCAACTTCCTGCTGAGAAACTGACGTGTTTTTAATTTTACATATTGATTTAACCGTGTGCTTATAATACCAACGATTTCCGAAAATACCACAAATAACTCTGATTAAAATCATAAGCAGAGAAATAGCGGTTGAGGCAATGCAGATAACAAGTTGTTCTGTATTTAAAGAAGAGAAAAAGCCTCCCAAAGCACTGTAAACATTCAAACCGTAATTTGCCGACATATTAGCAAGCATTTCGTTATAAAGTTCACCAACTGCCACGACAGCTTCACTATGATAGATTTTAATATAAAGGTCTGCAAAAGTAAGCAATGCAAGAAAAGCAGTGAATACAGTTCCTAACTTGTACATTTTTCGGTAAAGCATCCATCCGCCGCCAAAAATAAACCCAACAAAAGAAAACCTTGTTCTTCCCTTTTCTTTAAGTTGCTTAAACTGTGGGATATAATGTGGTGTTGACGTTTTTACATATTTCGCAGCCTCAGACGCTTTAACGCCCTGACCTAAATCTTCATCCGACTTGACACCGCCTAATGGGTCCATAAAAAAAGCACCGGCATAGCCACCTTGAGGGTTTGATGTCTGCTCAGAATTAGAAGTTTCGGAATAAGAGTTGCTATTACCTACAGGTTTACCGCAAAAATTACAATATTTACTGTCCTTAGGATTTTTGGCACCGCAAAAGGCACAGGTGATTTCTTCGTCCTGTACGGAGTTCACTTCACATTCACGTCTGTAATCATAATTTTCACGGTGTCGGTTTAAGTTTATGCAATGGCCAAGCTCTTCATAGCAATTTCTGTGATGAGGTGTGCCGCAAATTGGGCAAACTACCACGTCGTCGCCTTTTTCGAAGGCCTTGTTACACACGGGACATACGTGTCCTTTATAATCCATTTTAATCACCTTTTAGTATTATAACAAATAATATCCTTTAAATCAACAAAATTATTTGACAGTTTAACAAATATATTCTGTTTACATTTTATTCAGTTTGCGGTATAATATTATGAGTTTGATTTAAAGAGAGGTATTTTTATGCTTCAGTTTGAGGAATTAAAGTTAAGACTTGAGGGTTCAAAGGCTGATATTGACGATTTGGCAGACGCTTTAGGTTTAAAGGCTATGCGTTCTGAGATTGAGCAGTTAGAACACAGAGCCGCAGAACCCGGTTTCTGGGATGACCTTGAAAATTCTCAGAAGGTACTTCAGCGTACAAGTAATCTTAAAGCAAAGGTTGAGGAATACGAAAAGCTTAGTTCTCTTTACGAGGATACAATAACACTTATTGAGCTTGCAAACGAAGAAGAAGACGAAAGTCTTTATGAAGAAGCAGTTGCTGACGTTGAAAGTGTTGAGAGAAGTGTTGCAAAGCAGAGGCTTCAGACCCTGCTTACAGGCGAGTATGATAAAAACAACGCCATCCTCACCTTCCACGCTGGCTCAGGCGGTACTGAAGCTCAGGACTGGGCTCAAATGCTTTACAGAATGTATACCCGCTGGGCACAGGCTCATGGTTTTAACGTTAAAGAAGTTGACTATCTTGACGGCGACGAAGCAGGACTTAAAAGTGCTGTGCTTTTAATTGAAGGTGAAAACGCTTACGGCTATCTTAAAAGCGAAGCAGGTGTTCACAGACTTGTTCGTGTT
>JAFTIP010000049.1 GCA_017456845.1 Ruminococcus sp. | reverse complement strand
GCTGAATTTGCGTGGTGAATTATTTCAAATTCAATGCCTTTTTCTTTAAGGGCTTTTATTGTATAGTCAAAGTTCTCAAGCTGTTTTTCAGTATATTCTCTGCCTTCTTCACCTTCGTCAGCAACAGAAAAATGAGCCATTATTCCCTCTGCCTCAAGACCTTTTAGTGAGCAGGTTTCAACTATTTCGTCGATAGAATTGTTATCTCGGGGAAAGCTCTGGCACATATAACCTATACGGCTCATACCTGTGTCGATTTTAACGTGAACCTTAAGCTTCTTTCCAAGATCCTCACACCTTGATGAAAGCTCTTTTGCAAAATCAACAGAATAAACCGCCTGAGTTAAATTAAGCTTTAAAAGCCTTTTGGCATCATGAACAGGTGTATAGCCAAGAATAAGAATTGGCAGGGTAATTCCGTAGTCCCTGAGCTCCTCGGCTTCGTCAATATTTGAAACAGCAAGGTAATCAGCACCCAGCTCCTCATACATTTTTGATAGCACCTTGGCACCATGGCCGTAGCCGTCTGCCTTTACTACACAGCAAATTTTACTGCCCTGAGCTTTTTCTCTGATTATATTAAAATTATGCTCGGCAGCGGTAAGGTCTACCTCTGCCCAGGTTCTTCTTAGTATATGCATAATTAAACCTCCGTAGAGTGAGCCTATGCTAACTCATAAATTTTCCTATGATAATTATATTACCAAACTAAATATAAATCAATATTTTTACGATAAAATTACTTACTTTATAATGTGAAATTCAAGGTTCTGTTTGTACATAAAACATAAAAATTCTTTTAATCCCTGTTTTTTTAAGCTAATACTATAAAATCTGTTAAATTTTCCAAATTTAATTTGAAAAAACATAGTGTTAAATGTAGACATTTCTAAAAGTTTGTGATAAAATTAACACGTATGTATACGACTAAAAGTCGCAGATATAAAAACACATACCATATTCTTATTCAGGGAGGATAAAAAATGCGAAAGAAAATCGGCACATTACCCTTCTCCGGCACACCGGAGCAGGAAGCAAAGCTCATGGAAGTTATTGAAGCTTACAAAGACGACCCCGGTGCAGTAATGCCTGTTTTACAGGAAGCTCAGGGCATCTACGGATACCTTCCCATTGAGGTTCAGACAATGATTGCCAAGGGACTCGATGTTCCTGTGGAGGAAGTTTACGGAGTATCTACTTTCTACTCTCAGTTCTCACTTTCTCCCAAGGGCAAGTACAACATTTCAATCTGCCTTGGTACAGCTTGCTACGTTAAGGGCGCTGGCGACCTTATGAACAAATTCAGCGAGCTTTTAGGTATCGGTGCAGAGGAGTGCACAGCTGACGGTAAGTTCTCACTTACAGCCTGCCGTTGCATCGGTGCTTGCGGTCTTGCACCTGTTCTTACAGTTAACGATGATGTTTACGGCCGTCTTGTTGTAGACGACGTTCAGGGCATCTTAGACAAGTACGCAGACTAAAACTTTAACCAAAAGGTAAACTTTATGAAAATCAGTATGATTAAAGAGCTGCTGGAAGCAGAGGTTATGTGCGGCGAGGAAAACCTCGGAAATCACGTTTACTCAGCCTGCGGCAGCGATATGATGAGCGATGTTCTGGCTTTTGTAAAAGACCAGGCAGTTTTGCTTACAGGACTTGTAAATTCTCAGGTAATCAGAACAGCCGAAATGATGGATATGGTGTGCATCGTTTTAGTTCGTTCCAAGCTGCCAACTCCTGAGATGATTGAACTTGCAGAGGAAAGCGGCATTGTACTTTTAAGCTCCAAAAAGCGTATGTACGACGCCTGCGGTATCCTTTACACCCATGGACTTGTAGGTAACAAGGTGAAATCATGAGCGACTTACTGACATTCCACTTTGATGTTGACGGGGACGACTTTACCTCGGCGGGACAGGCTTCCGTCCAGATTAAAAAAAGCTTAAGGCAGCTTGGCATTGCCCCGGAAACAATCAGGAGAGTTTCCATTGCCATGTATGAGGGTGAAATTAATATGGTTATCCACGCAGGCGGCGGCGAGGCCGACGTTAGCGTAACGGAAGACGAAGTTATTATTACTCTCACCGACCACGGCCCGGGTATTCCGAATATTGAGCAGGCTATGCAGGAAGGCTTTTCAACAGCACCTGACACAATCCGCTCTTTAGGCTTTGGTGCAGGTATGGGACTCCCCAATATGAAACGCTACACCGACTATATGAACATTGAATCAGAGGTCGGCAAAGGCACCACAATCACTATGAAAGTAAACATCTGACAAAGGTACACGAGGTGCGTTTATGAATCATTATGAGCATTCAGTTTTTTTGGATGTAAGTAAATGTATCGGCTGTACCACCTGCCTCAGACATTGCCCCACAGAAGCAATCCGCATTAAAGACGGTCACGCCGTTATTAACGAAAAGCGTTGTATCGACTGCGGTGAATGCATTAGGGTGTGCCCCAAAAAGGCTAAAAAGGCAAAGCTCTCTAAACTGAGCGAAATGGACAAGTTTAAATATAAAATTGCCCTGCCTGCCCCCACCCTTTACGGTCAGTTTGAGAACATGGACGATGTTGACTTTATTTTAAACGGACTTTTAAACATAGGCTTTGATGATGTTTTCGAGGTATCTGCGGCGGCAGAGCTGCTTTCTGCTTACACAAGGGTTTACCTGAAAAACAAAAATCTTCAAAAGCCCATAATAAGCTCGGCGTGCCCTGTAGTTGTAAGGCTTATATGCCTTCGCTACCCTTCCCTTGCAGATAACATTATGCCAATGCTTCCGCCTATGGAGATTGCGGCAAACCTTGCAAGAGAAAAGGCTAAAAAGGAGCATCCTGAGCTTAACGACAGCGATATAGGCGTTTGCTTTATTTCGCCCTGTCCTGCCAAAGCAAGCTACGTTAAAAACGGCTTTGGCAATTATAAAAGTCAGGTTGATGTTGTGGTATCAATCAGCGATATTTACTTCCAGCTCATTAACGCAATGAGCAGAAATGACAATATTAAAACCATTCTGCATTCAGGTATGGTTGGTATAGGTTGGGCACGCTCCGGCGGTGAAGCAACAGCACTCTTTAACGAGGCTTACCTTGCGGCCGACGGAATTGAAAATGTTAACCGAGTACTTGACCAGATAGAAAACGGCAACATCCCCGAGCTTGAATTTGTAGAGCTTAACGCTTGTACAGGCGGCTGTGTAGGCGGTGTGCTTACGATGCAGAATCCTTTTATTGCAAAAGCAAAGCTCCAGACCCTAAGACGATACCTGCCTGTTTCCCAGAACTTTCTTAGCAAGGAAGAGGAAAAGGCGGTTCCCGAAAGCTTTATGTTTGATGAGGTTCCAAGCTACTACCCAATCTCAAGACTTTCCGAAAGCCGAAGCGAATCAATGCGGATGCTTTCTGAAATTCAGAAGCTGAGGGAAACTTTACCGGGTATTGACTGCGGTTCCTGCGGTGCTCCAAACTGCAGGGCATTTGCCGAGGACGTTATCAGAGGCAATGCTGATATAAACGGCTGTATAATCGCCCACAGGGGTGAGCTTTTAGATTTACTTAAATCAAAGGATGAAAGTAATGACTGTAAATGACCTTTTAAATGTTGAAGGCTTCTCGGCAGTAGTTCTTGCCGAGGGTGAGCGTGAAATTGAAGGAGTATACATAGGCGACCTTTTAAGCTGGGTAATGGGAAGAGCCAAAAGCGGCGACGCTTGGATAACAATTATGTCCAACGTCAACACCATTGCCGTTGCAACACTGGCAGACACCGCCTGCATTATCCTTGCAGAGGACGTAAACCTTGACGAAAGTGTTAAGGAAACTGCCGAAGCAAAAGGCATAAATGTAATTTCAACTCCTTTATCATCTTACTCGGCAGCTCTTAAGCTTTACTCTACGCTTAAAGTATGAACAAGTATTATTACGACTTACACATCCACTCCTGTCTCTCACCCTGTGGTGATGACGACTCCACGCCAAACAACATTGCAGGTATGGCAACCTTGTGCGGACTTAATGTGGTAGCTCTTACTGACCACAACACAACCCGCAACTGCCCCGGATTTTTTGAGGCAGCCAAACGCCACGGCATCATTCCTATTGCAGGAATGGAGCTTACTACGGCAGAGGATATTCACGTTATCTTCCTTTTTGAGGATTTGGAAACTGCCCTCAAATTTGACGAAGACCTGCAGGACAAGCGAATTCTTATAGATAACCGCGTTGATGTTTACGGTGAGCAGATGATTATGAACGGAGAAGACGAGGTTGTGGGAATAGAAAAGCATCTGCTTTCTATCGCTACAACGGTTTCAGTTGATGATTGCCCGAAGCTTGCTGAAAAATATAATGCAATCTGCTATCCTGCCCATATAGACAGGCAGGCAAATGGCATTATAGCAACGCTGGGTACTTTCCCCGACATTAAGGGCTTCAAGGTTTTTGAGCTTAATGACGGCGAAAAGGAAGAAGAAATCCGAAACACTTATCCCGTGGGTGACAGAAAATGCGTTGTATGTTCTGACGCTCATTATCTGTGGAATATGAGAGACGAAAATAAGTTTTTTCTTATTGATGACGAGCCTTACAGCTCTGACTTGGTAAGACGTAAAATCTTTGAACTGCTGAGGTAAGTATGAAAGAGCTTTCACTTAATATTCTGGATATTTCAAAAAACTCAGTTAAAGCAGGTGCAACCTTAACACAAATCCTGCTTGATGAAACCGAGGAAAAACTTACTCTTAAGATTATCGACGACGGCTGTGGAATGAAAAAGGAAATGGTAGAGTCGGTTACCGACCCCTTCACCACCACCCGCACAACCCGTCCTGTGGGAATGGGAATTCCCCTTTTAAAGCTTGCGGCTGAAATGACCGACGGAAGCTTTACAATAGAGTCAAGGCATTTTGAAGAATATCCCGAAAATCACGGCACAGAGGTCACAGCAATTTTTAATAAAAATCACATTGACTTTACTCCTTTGGGAGACGTTACCGCTTCAGTTACCACCCTTATTCAAGGTAGCCCAAATGCAGACTTCCTTTTCAAACATACTTTGCCAAATGGCGAGGTAAGTGTTGACACAAGAGAGCTGCGTGAACAATTAGGTGACGTTCCCCTTGACACCTTTGAGGTTATTCTCTGGATTGAAGAATACCTTAAAGAGCAATACGAGGCGTTAAATAATTAATATATAAAAATATCAGAAAGGAAAAGAATGATATGAAATCATTAGCAGAACTCCAGGCAATTAAGGAGAAAATGCAGAACAAAGTTGCTCTCAGAGATGGCAGCGGCGAGATGAGAGTAGTTGTAGGTATGGCAACTTGCGGTATCGCAGCAGGTGCTCGTCCCGTACTCAGTGCATTTGTAGAAGAAATCGCAAACGAGGGCTTAGCCGGCAAGGTTACAGTATCTCAGACAGGGTGCATCGGCATCTGTCAGTATGAGCCTGTTGTAGAGATTATGGAAGCAGGCAAAGACAAAGTTACTTACGTTCAGATGACTCCCGAAAAAGCAAAGAGAGTTGTTGAGGAGCATATTAAAGGCGGCAAGGTTGTAGCAGAGTTTACACTTGCTAACAAAGCATAATTCGGAGGTATCACATTATGATTCGTGCACATGTTCTTATTTGTGGCGGTACAGGTTGTACCTCTTCAGGCAGCCAGAAAATCAACGAGCAGTTTACAGCTTCTCTTGAAAAATACGGCCTCACTGAAGAAGTAAAGCTTGTACAGACAGGTTGCTTCGGCCTTTGTGCTCTCGGCCCTGTTGTTATCGTTCATCCCGACGGCACATTCTACAGCATGGTTCAGCCTGAGGATGTTGATGAAATCGTTTCTGAGCATCTTTTAAAGGGCCGTGTAGTTGAGCGTCTCGTTTACAAAGACACAGGTGAAGAGGCAACTGAGGTTGATGTTGCAAATCTTTCACTTAACGACACAGCATTCTATAAAACTCAGAACCGTGTAGTTCTTCGTAACTGCGGTGTTATTGACCCTGAAGACATCAACGAGTACATTGCTATGGACGGTTACGCTGCTCTTGGTAAGGTACTTACAGAGATGACTCCTCAGGAAGTTATCGACGTTATCTCCGACTCAGGCCTCAGAGGCCGTGGCGGCGGCGGCTTCCCCACAGGCAGAAAGTGGGCTCTTACTGCTCCTAACCAGGCTGACCAGAAGTACGTTGTATGTAATGCTGACGAAGGTGACCCCGGTGCATTTATGGACCGTTCTATCTTAGAGGGTGACCCCCATGCTCTTATCGAGGCTATGGCTATTGCAGGTTACGCAATCGGTGCTACTCAGGGTTACGTTTACGTTCGTGCTGAGTACCCCATCGCTGTTAACCGTTTAAGAATTGCTATTAATCAGGCTAAGGAAATGGGTCTTTTAGGTAAGGACATTTTCGGCTCAGGCTTCGACTTTGACCTCGACATCCGTCTTGGTGCAGGTGCTTTCGTATGTGGTGAAGAAACAGCTCTTATGACATCTATCGAGGGTAACCGCGGTGAGCCTCGTCCCCGTCCTCCCTATCCTGCAGTTAAGGGTCTTTACGGTAAGCCCACAGTTGAAAACAATGTTGAGACATTCGCAAACGTTCCCCAGATTATCCTCAAGGGTGCTGACTGGTTCAAGTCTATGGGTACAGAGCGCTCTAAGGGTACTAAGGTATTCGCTCTCGGCGGTAAGATTCACAACACAGGTCTTGTTGAAATTCCCATGGGTACAACACTTCGCGAAATCATCTATGATATCGGCGGCGGTATTCCCAACGGCAAGAAGTTCAAGGCAGCACAGTCCGGCGGTCCTTCCGGCGGTTGTATTCCTGCAAGCCTTATTGATACAGAAGTTGACTACGACAACCTCACAGCTATCGGCTGTATGATGGGTTCCGGCGGTCTTATCGTTATGGACGAAGACACTTGTATGGTAGACATGGCTAAGTTCTTCCTCGAGTTCACAGTTGACGAGTCCTGCGGTAAGTGTACACCTTGCCGAATCGGTACAAAGCGTCTTCTTGAGATGCTCGACCAGATTACAAAGGGCAACGGCACACTTGAGCTCGTTGACGAAATGGAGAAGCTCTGCTACTACATCAAAGAGAACTCTCTCTGCGGTCTCGGTCAGACAGCTCCCAACCCCGTTATCTCTACACTTAAGTTCTTCCGTGAGGAGTACGTTGCTCACTGCGTAGACAAGAAGTGCCCTGCAGGCGTATGTAAGGACCTTCTCTCCTACGTTATCAACAAGGATACTTGTATCGGTTGCGGCAGATGTGCTAAGAACTGTCCTGCTGATGCAATTACTAAGACTGATTACATTGCTCCCGGCCACAAGCTTGCTTCCTACGAAATCGACACTAACAAGTGCGTTAAGTGCGGTGCTTGTATTGGTTTCTGTAAGCCCGGTGCAATTTACAAAGACTAAGAGAAAGGAGTCAGTTTTACTATGGAAATGATTAACATTAAAATTAACGGTATGCCTTTCTCTGTTGAGAAGAATACAACAATTCTTGATGCTTGCCATCAGTTCGGCATTAAGATTCCCACACTTTGCTATCTTCGTGATATGAACGAGATTGGCGCATGCCGTATGTGCGTATGTGAGGTTGTAGGTGCTCGTTCTTTAGTTGCAGCTTGCGTATATCCCATCGACCGTGAGGGTACTGAGATTATCACAAACTCTCCCAAGGTTATGGAGGCAAGAAAGACAACTCTTGAGCTTATCCTTTCCAACCACGACAAAAAGTGCCTCTCCTGCGAGAGAAGCAACAACTGTGAGCTTCAGGCAATGTGCAAGGAGTTCGGCGTAGAGGATGAAGACCGCTTTGCAGGCGAGAATCCTGTTCTTCCTATTGATACAACAACAGCTCACTTAGTTCGCAACAACAACAAGTGTATCCTTTGCAGACGCTGTATTGCAGCTTGTAAGGAGCAGCACGTTGGTGTTATCGGTGCAAACAACCGTGGTTTCGACACAGTTGTTGGTTGTGCATTCGATCAGGATTTAGCAGACGTAGCTTGCGTATCCTGCGGTCAGTGTACAGCAGTATGTCCCACAGGTGCTCTTATTGTTAAGGACGAAACAGCTAAGGTATTCGAGGCTCTTGCAGACCCCGAGAAGATCGTTATCGTTCAGACAGCTCCTGCTGTTAGAGCAGCTCTTGGCGAAGACTTCGGTATGCCCATCGGCACAAACGTTGAGGGCAAGATGGTTGCCGCTTTAAGACGTCTTGGCTTTGACAAGGTATTTGATACAAACTTCGGTGCAGACCTTACAATTATGGAGGAAGGCACAGAGTTTATCGACAGAGTTAAGAACGGCGGCGTTCTTCCTATGATTACTTCCTGCTCACCCGGTTGGGTTAAGTTCTGCGAGCATTACTATCCTGACCTTCTCCCCAACCTTTCCACATGTAAGTCTCCTCAGCAGATGACAGGTGCTATGATTAAGTCCTACTACGCTGAGAAAGAAGGCATCGACCCCAAGAAGATTGTAAGCGTTTCCGTAATGCCCTGTACTGCTAAGAAGTTCGAGCATAAGCGTGACAACGAGGGTCGTGACGGTATGCAGGATGTTGATATCGTTATTACAACAAGAGAGCTTGCTGATATGATTAAGAAGGCAGGCTTACAGTTTACAAACCTTCCCGACGAGCAGTATGATCCCGCAATGGGCGACTTCACAGGTGCTGCTGTTATCTTCGGTGCTACAGGCGGCGTTATGGAAGCTGCTTTAAGAACTGTTGCTGACGTTCTCACAGGCGAAGACCTTAAGGAAATCGACTACACAGACGTTCGTGGTACAGAAGGCATAAAGTATGCTGCATACGAGGTTGCAGGTATGCCCGTTAAGGTTGCAGTAGCAAGCGGTCTTGAGAACGCTTCCAAGATTCTTGATGACATCCGTGCAGGCAAGGCTGATTATCAGTTTGTTGAGATCATGTGCTGTCCCGGCGGTTGCGTAAACGGCGGCGGTCAGCCCATCCAGCCCGCTTCTGTTCGTAACTTCATCGACATCAAGAAAGAGCGTGCAAAGGTTCTCTACAATGAGGATGCAAACCTTCCCAAGAGAAAGTCTCACGAGTCTCCCCTCATCAAGAAGGTTTACGAGGAGTACCTCGGCGAGCCCGGCGGCCACAAGGCACACGAGCTCTTACACACAACATACGTTGAGCGTAAGAAATACTAATCCTTACTGATATAAATTCAACTGCACAGGTGAAAGCCTGTGCAGTTTTCTTTTGCCTTGAAATTTTCTTGATTTATGATATTATATAAACGGTGATAAAATGATTAGAAAAATTCAGCTTAAAGACAAGTACGAATATATAAAAATGGCAGAGGACTTTTACGCTTCTCCTGCCGTGCTCTCCCCTGTGCCCAAAAGCCATTTTGAAGCTACATTTGAAGAGCTTATGAAAGGCTCTGCCTATACCGAGGCTTTTATTTTTGAATGTGAAAATCACATTGCAGGCTACGGACTTATTGCAAAGACATTTTCTCAGGAAGCAGGCGGAGTTGTTATCTGGATTGAGGAAATTTATGTGAAAAGTGAGTTCAGAAACCAAGGCTTGGGCTCTGAATTTATTGAATACATCAAAGAGAACATCCCCGCGAAGCGTTACAGACTGGAAACCGAGCCCGAAAATACAAAAGCTCAAGAGTTATATAAACGCCACGGTTTTGAACATCTTGAGTATATAAATTATTCATTGGAAGTGTAACAATGAAAAAATTATTAGCAACTATTATATCTCTTTTTCTTATTTTATTAACTGCTTGCAGTAACGAGGTAGCGGATATTGACTTTATGACTTTCAATACAAATCCGGATATATTTAATATCTCTAAGGTGGATTTACCGTACAAGCTTAACAGATACTGTAAAAGCTATTCTTTTGACTATAGTGTTGATGGAGTTCTTGTTGAGGGATACATTTCCATACCAAACAACAGTAGTGTCAATACACCAAGCAAATGCATTCTGTATAATCGCGGTGGCAACTGTAATATCGGATTTCTTACAGATACCGATACCGCTAAAATATGCGCGGAAACAAGTAGAATAGTCATTGCCTCACAGTACAGAGCCAACGACGAGTTTGGCGGTGAGGACCTTAAAGATGTGCTGAAGCTCATTGATTTTTGTGAAAGCTTTGACTTCGCCGATATGAGAGACTTCACAGTAGCAGGCGTCAGCCGAGGCGGAATGATGTCATATATGGCGGCACGAGAAGATAACAGAATTAAAAGAATTATCTCAATTTCAGGTGTCAGTGACCTTGCACAGGCATACAAAGACAGAGATGATATGAAGAAACTTCTTAATAATTTCATAGGCGGTTCACCTGAAAGTAAGCCCGAAGAATACGAAAAACGATCTGCTGTAAGCTGGACAGACGAAATAACGGTTCCAACCTTGATTATTCATAGCACCGGCGACCAACAAGTTAGCTACTCACAAGCAGAAAGCTTGTATGAAAAGCTTTTAGAAAACGGCACAGACGTAACACTAAAAACTTATACTGATTCTACACATGGTCTGCATCCAGAGGATCTCGCAATAATAACAGATTGGTTAGAATAACAAAAAAATCAGCCACTCCTTTATGGAGTGGCTATCTTATTACATAATATCAAATCTGTTTGCGTTTTTGGCAAGTTTTGCATAAGCACTTGTGCTATTCACCACGTCGCAGGGCTTTGTTGCCTTACCGGGACAACACTCGTGCTTTACTACGTTTACTATACTCTGGTCAGCAGGTTTGTTTCGCTTTGTTGCTGACTTCTTTATACTTTTATCAGATAAGTTCTGAGCTTTATTTGCCATATTATTCACCTCAGAATTATTTTGCCCAACGACTTAAGATGCTAAACCTGCCAAATTTTCGAAATCCATTATTTTATTATTTTTCAATTTTAAAAGAGCCTTTCTTTGCTCAAGTGCCCACGCATACCAATTATTAAGAATTTTTTTCGCTGTTGGTCTGTACAATTTACACTCCAATACACCTTCAAACTCTTTAATCATATGCTCAAAAGCTTCGTCGTATATTACACCATAAGTAAAACCTTCATATTTATGAGTTCTTTGGAAATATGCAATTCTCGACGAATAAAGCTTTGTAATGCCATGCTGGTTTCTTTCTACGTCAATTATCAAATCAATCATTTCTTTGCTTGTAACAAACTTTTTAGTCCTGTAGTACATCGATATTACCTTCCATTACTTTATACATTTATACTGCTTTACGTTATTATGCAAAACCCGTGCTACCTCAAACCTATCGGGTTGTTTTTCAATCTGCTCTTTTAAATATAAGCTCAGAGTAGTTTTTTGGCTTCTATTAAGAGTGCACCATATTTCAGGTGGCAGTAACGCACTGACAATGAACGTGTCGTTTGGCTTTTTGCTGATAAGCTCATCGGTCATCATCTGCTTCAAATCGTGAATATTTACATCCATCAATTGCTCCGTTTTAAGTCCCAAATGCAGTAATACACAATACTTTTGAAACACAGACGGCGTCATACCATACTCATTACTTTCTTTTTGGATGATTTCAAATTCATTTTCAGAGTAGCTTGAAAGAATTCTTCCCATAATAATACCTCCCTATTTCATAACATCGTGGGCTGTACAGTTCACTTTATCAATATTATAGCATAACATAGAAAAAAGTCAACCACAATTTGCAAAAAAAACGGACGACTGCAAATGCAATCGTCCGTCATTTTTTGAAACTATAAGTAAGATTAAATTACTTAATCTCAACCTCAGCGCCAGCCTCTTCGAGCTTAGCCTTGAGAGCCTCAGCGTCATCCTTAGAAATAGCCTCTTTAAGAGTCTTGGGTGCGCCGTCAACAACTTCCTTAGCTTCCTTAAGACCGAGACCTGTAGCCTCACGAACTGCCTTGATAACAGCAATCTTGTTAGCACCAGCAGACTTAAGAACTACGTCAAACTCTGTCTTCTCTTCCTCAGCTGCAGCAGCAACTGCAGGACCTGCAACTGCAACAGCAGCAGCAGCGGATACGCCGAACTCTTCCTCAACAGCGTGAACGAGCTCAGAAAGCTCGAGAACTGTGAGGCCCTTAAGTGTTTCAATGATAGAAGTAATCTTCTCTGACATTTTAGTAAACCTCCAATAT
This sequence comes from Ruminococcus sp., assembly GCA_017456845.1. Taxonomy (GTDB): domain Bacteria; phylum Bacillota; class Clostridia; order Oscillospirales; family Acutalibacteraceae; genus Ruminococcoides. The sequence continues at coordinate 10,408 of JAFTIP010000049.1, read as the reverse complement.
AAATATAAGTTATTTTTTAAATTTAGTTTGCTGCAGATTATTCTGCTGCAGCCTCAGTAGCTGCTGCTTCCTCAGCGGGAGCCTCAGCCTTAGCGCAGTTCTCTACGCCGCCCTTGTCAACAATAGCCTGGATAGCTCTTGCGAAAGATGCAACGGGTGCCTGGAATGCACCGAGAACGTTTGCGAGAAGAATGTCTCTTGAGGGTAACTTTGCGAGAGCATCGATTTTATCCATGCCGATAACCTCACCGTCGAGGTAACCGCCCTTAACCTCAAAAGTTTTGCTCTTATCAGCAAAACCGCAAAGAATTCTTGCAGCTGCTGCGTAATCTTCATCACTTGTAGCAAGAGCTGTAGTACCAGCTAAGTGAACGTTGAGTTCGCTCATACCTGTGTTTTCAAAAGCACGCTCTAAGAGAGTGTTCTTGATAACTGTGTACTTAACGCCAGCCTCACGAAGATCTTTTCTGAGCTTTGTGTCGTCTGCTACGTTGATACCCTCGTATGAAACAAGAAGACCTGTAACAGAATTCTTAACTCTTTCAGTAACGTCAGCAACTAACTGCTGCTTCTGTTCTAATACTTTCTGACTTGGCAACTAATTTCACCTCCGTTAAATTGATAACGCAGTTCATAAGAGAAAAGCCTCTTTCTTGAGAAAGAGGCCTGAAATTACAAATTATACCCATTGGGTTTGTAATAGCTTCTTCCTCGGCAGGCGGATTAATCCATTATATCCAACATTCGGAAACCTGCTGTCTTTAGAACAGCGATTTATATTCAGAGCTATAGCTCTAAATAGCTTAAATTATGCCTGTGTAGCTGTAAACTTGTTGGGGTTGAGCTTAACGCTGGGACCCATTGTAGAAGTTACAACGCAGGACTTGATGTACTGACCCTTTGCAGCAGCAGGCTTAGCCTTAACGATAGCATCCATGAGAGTCTCGAGGTTAGTCTGGAGCTTCTCTGCACCGAAGGAAACCTTACCGATGGGGCAGTGAATGATGTTTGTTTTGTCAAGACGGTACTCAATCTTACCAGCCTTAGCTTCTTTGATAGCCTTAGCGATGTCAGGAGTAACTGTACCAGCCTTGGGGTTAGGCATAAGACCACGGGGACCGAGGATTTTACCAAGACGACCAACAAGACCCATGCAATCAGGAGTTGTAATAAGAACGTCGAAGTCCATCCAACCCTCGTTCTGAATCTTAGCTGTCATATCCTCAGCACCAACGAAGTCAGCGCCTGCTTCCTGAGCGAGCTTCTCGTTGTCGCCCTTGCAAATAGCAAGAACCTTAACGTCTTTACCTGTGCCGTTAGGAAGAACGATAGCACCTCTAACCTGCTGGTCAGCATGACGGGAGTCAACGCCGAGCTTTACATGAAGCTCAACTGTCTCGTCAAACTTAGCAGATGCAGCCTTTACGCAAAGGTCAAGTGCTTCGTTTGTATCATAAAGTTTTGCTCTGTCGATAAGCTTAGAGCTATCAACATATTTCTTACCGTGTTTCATAAAGATTTTTCCTCCATTGTTAGGTGGTTAAGCGGATAATCCTCCCACCCGGATAATAACGAGCTATTAGTCCTCAACAACTACGCCCATGCTGCGTGCTGTACCAGCAATCATACTCATAGCAGCTTCTAAAGAAGCAGCATTTAAGTCGGGCATCTTTGTCTCGGCGATTTTCTTAATCTGCTCGCTTGAAATCTTTGCAACCTTATTCTTGTTGGGAACACCAGAAGCCTTGTCAATACCGCAAGCCTTCTTGATGAGCACTGCTGCAGGGGGAGTCTTTGTAATAAAAGAGAAAGATCTGTCTGCATAAACAGTGATTACAACAGGAATGAGCATTCCGATGTCATTCTTTGTGCGTTCGTTAAATTCCTTTGTAAACGCAACGATGTTAACGCCGTGCTGACCAAGAGCAGGACCAACAGGCGGTGCCGGGGTAGCTTTGCCGGCAGGAATCTGAAGCTTAATAAAGCCTACTACCTTCTGAGCCATTGTGTTTGCACCTCCAAAATTCGTGGTTAATGGCGGAAACCTTATAAAAGTTTTGATTTCCTCCCACAAGGAAGCCTTCTCAGCTTCCTCTCTGAAAAAAGCTATTCGCTAAATTCCTTAGTCTAAAATCGGTTCTGCCTGATTAAGCTCAAGCTCAACCGGAGTTTCACGTCCGAACATTGAAACAATAACGCGAACGTAATTTTTGTCGGTATTAAGCTCTTCTACAGTACCGATAAAGTCCTCTAAAGGACCGTCGATAATGCGTACAGAGTCACCAACTTCGTAAGAAACCTCAACAACGCGGGTTTCAACACCCATCCTGTAAACCTCAGCCTCTGTAAGAGGAATTGGCTTTGAGGAAGGGCCGACAAAGCCTGTACAACCGCGTACGTTGCGTACGATATACCAGGTTTCATCGGTGTAGATCATCTTGACGAAAACGTAACCGGGGTAAAGCTTACGCTCAACCTCTTTGGTTTTATCGTCCTTAATCTCGGTAACTGTTTCGGTGGGAACCTTAACTTCCAGGATCATATCCTGCATGCCGCGGTTCTCAGCAGTAGTCATCAAGTTGGACGCTACCTTGTTTTCGTAGCCTGAGTAGGTATGGATAACATACCATCTTGCCTCACCGGACACAGTTCACCCGTCCTTTCAAATCTGTGATGTCTTATGTGGGAATAACACCCATTACTCTGTTAAGGACAAAGTAAAGTCCCTGGTCAAGAGCATAGATGAGAATACCCATTACAAGTACAACCACTAAAACGATAAGAAAGTTCTTGGTGGTCTGAGAAAGTGTGGGCCAGGTGATCTTCTTAAGCTCGCCTACGCACTCACGAAAATACTTGGCGATTTTCTGAAAAAAGTTCTGCTTTTTCTTTTCTGCCATGACTGTATCCTCCGTGATTACTTAGTTTCCTTATGAACAGTATGCTTTCTGCAGAAGCGGCAGTACTTGTTCATCTCGAGTCTGTCAGGATCATTCTTTTTGTTCTTCATTGTGTTGTAGTTACGCTGTTTGCACTCTGTGCATGCAAGAACAATTTTTACTCTCATTTAACGGCACCTCCCGTAGTTTTTCGGAATAATCCGGCCTCCCTCAAAAAAGGCACAAAAAAATAAGCCCCCTTTATGAGGTAAAGACATTGTACCACATAAAAGTCAAGCAGTCAACACCTTTTTTTACAAAAATGTCATTTTTGACCTTTATGTGACAAATTAAGCCTTTAGCCCTGAGGATAGCTTACATTTTGCATAAAACCGTTAGCCACGATGGGCGTGAGTTAGCCACTCGAGGGCGTTTCCGCCTTCGGTGGGTTTGCCGCCCACAGGGCGTTTTTGCCTTCGGACAGGTTGATGTAATTATCAGCTTCTATTAACGGCGGGGTTGGTTTTACATGAACAGTATACTATAGGGGAGCCGTTGCGACTCCCCTACAAAATATTATTTAATCAGTCAATTAAAACTGAAGCTTATCGTTGATGTAATCTACAAGCTCGGAAATAGGCATTCTTACCTGCTCCATTGTGTCGCGGTCACGAACAGTAACGCAGTTGTCCTCCAAAGAATCGAAATCGTAGCAGATTGAGAAAGGTGTACCGATTTCGTCCTGACGGCGGTAACGCTTACCGATAGAGCCTGCATCGTCAAAGTCAACCATAAAGTGCTTTGAAAGCATATCGGCAACCTCTTCAGCCTTCTCGGAAAGCTTCTTTGAAAGAGGAAGCACGGCAGCCTTGAAAGGAGCGAGTGCCGGATGGAAACGCATTACAACTCTTGTATCTTTCTCGTCGATAACTTCCTCGTCATAACCTTCTGTAACGATTGTAAGGAAGAGTCTTTCAACACCTAAAGAAGGCTCGATAACATAAGGAATGTAACGGGAATTATCTGTGGGGTCGAAATATTCAAGGGACTTACCGCTTGTATTCTGGTGCTGAGTAAGGTCGTAGTCGGTTCTGTCGGCAACGCCCCAGAGCTCACCCCAGCCGAAGGGGAATAAGTACTCGAAGTCAGTTGTAGCCTTGGAGTAGAAGCAAAGCTCCTCAGGAGAATGATCGCGAAGTCTTAAGTTTTCCTCTTTAATGCCTAAGGAATAAAGGAAGTCGCGGCAGAAACCACGCCAGTACTCAAACCATTCTAAGTCTGTGCCGGGCTTGCAGAAGAACTCAAGCTCCATCTGCTCGAACTCACGAACACGGAAAATAAAGTTACCGGGAGTAATCTCGTTACGGAAGGACTTACCAATCTGAGCAACGCCGAAAGGAACCTTCTTACGGCTTGTACGCTGAATATTAGCAAAGTTTACAAAAATACCCTGAGCAGTTTCGGGACGGAGGTAAATCTCGCTCTTGCTGTCCTCGGTAACGCCCTGGAATGTTTTAAACATAAGATTGAACTGACGGATATCAGTAAAGTTAGACTTACCGCAATCGGGGCAAGGAATATTATGCTCCTTGATATACTCACTCATCTGAGCATTATCCCAGCCTGTTACGTTAGTTCCGTCGAAATCCTCAATAAGGTTGTCGGCTCTGTGACGAGTCTTACACTCTTTGCAGTCCATAAGAGGGTCAGAGAAGCCGCCAAGGTGGCCCGAAGCTACCCATGTCTGGGGATTCATAAGAATTGCAGAGTCAAGACCTACGTTGTATTTGTTCTCCTGAACAAACTTCTTAAGCCAAGCTTTTTTGATGTTATTCTTAAGCTCTGCGCCTAAGGGGCCGTAATCCCAAGTATTTGCAAGACCTCCGTAAATTTCAGAACCGGGGTATACAAAGCCTCTGCCCTTACAAAGAGCAACGATTTTTTCCATAGATTTTTCTGTGTTTTTCATACTATGTACTCCTTACCTATGTAATTATACAATATACCTTAATATTGTAATTCAAATGGGATTTGTTGTCAATATTAAGGTTATTGCTTTTTCGTTGACTAAAACCTATATTTATGGTAAAATATATACAATTTATAATAAGCAGTTTTACTTTACGGAGTATAGATTATGAAATTCAAAGCTAAGATTTTAGATACAGCAGACATAAGCCGAATTCTAACCCGAATGGCACACCAGATTGTTGAGAAAAACGGCGGAATCGAAAATGTTGTGCTTATTGGCATACGCACACGAGGAGTGCCTCTTGCCCAAAGGCTCAGCGAAATTATTGAGCGAATTGAGGGCGAGCGTCCTTTGGTTGGTGCTCTCGACATCACCCTTCACAGAGACGACAGACAAAAGCTTGACTCCCCTATCGTCAGCGACACAAAAGTAGATTTTAACGTTGAGGGTAAGACTGTGGTTTTAGTTGACGATGTTATTTTCACAGCACGCACAGCCAGAGCCGCACTTGATGCCGTAATGAGCTTAGGCAGACCCTCCCGAATTCAGCTTGCCGCTTTTATAGACAGAGGCCACTCTGAGCTTCCCATTCGTGCAAACTTTGTGGGTAAAAATATTCCCACATCTTTAGAGGAAGTTATAGCCGTACACCTTAACGAGTGTGACGGCGAAGATTCTGTTTCCATCTACTCCCGTTAACCACGGTGGGCGTTTCGCCTTTGGATGGGTCACATTTATAAACAATCTATCATTAACGGCGGGTCGTTAAAATATAAATGAAACGCTTAGTGTAGGGACGATTCACGGTTGCCCCTACAAATAAACAACCATAAAAAACTTGACAAAATCCGACTTTGGCTTTACAATAAAATAAAACAAAACAGGGGTGCTGACGGCAAGTCGGCTGAGATAGAGAATATTCGTGCTTCTCTGACCCTATAACCTGATACGGATAATGCCGGCGTAGGGAGTAGATTCACTGATTATTTCAGCACTGCAGACCGGTATGCAGTGCTGTTTTTTATCTTCTGTTTTGTTTTAAATATTTACAAAGAGGTGTTTTATTTGAATCAAACAAAGAAAAAACGCGGACTTATGATTGCAGAAAGTGCAATTATGCTTGCCCTTGGCACAGCATTAAGCTTAATTGCATTTGCACCATGGCCTGCAGGCGGAAGCATTACTGTTTTCTCTATGCTTCCTGTGCTGATTATCGCATACCGCTACGGCATGAAATGGGGATTTCTTGTAGGAGGCGTTTACGGACTTATTCAGATGGTTTTGGGACTTAGTGCACTTTCCTACGCAACAAATGCACTTGCCGCAATTTGCATTATTCTTTTCGACTACGTAGTAGCCTTTGGTGCTCTTGGCTTTGGCGGACTTTTCAGAAAAGTAAAGCTTCAGCCTGTTGGTTTTACCCTTGGCGTTATTGTTGCATGTGTACTCAGGTTTTTATGCCATTTCCTTACAGGCGTCACCGTATGGGCAGATTACGCAGAAGGCATTTGGGGCGTAATCATTTATTCCCTCACATACAACGGCTCATATATGCTCCCTGAGCTTGTAATCACCGCCGCTGTTGGTGCAGTGCTCATGAGCTTTTTAGATTTCAGAAGCGAAAAGTTAAAACCCTTAAGAAAAGCAAAATAATACCGCATACACAAAAAGCACTCAGCAAAGCCATCGGACTTTGTTAAGTGCTTTTTTATTATTCTTTATTCTGCCACTATAAAATCATCGTCATTTTCTTCAGGGTCTGACTTTTCAATCCAATGCTTATATTCATTAAGCATTTGCCTTTTAACCTTGCGCAACGTACCGTTTCTGCTCTGAGCAAAGCAAATTCTATCGTTAGCACATTTTTTAAGGTGAATACACTGAGGATAATAAAAACACTGAGCACATTCAGCAATTTCCTCGGTAGTTTCCTTCCAGCTTCTGATTACCGATTCATCAAAAGAATCCCTATCAATATGACCTATAAACTCATTTTCGCTGAAATGCTCGCACAGTCCGATATTACCATCAGGAAGAATTGTTACTGAACGACCGCTATCGGCCATACAATGGTTTCTCTTCAACCGCTTAGCAATACCGCTCTTGAAAGCAAAGCCCTTCTCCTCTATAAGATTTTCAATCTTACACATAAGCTCTTCACGCTGTTGCCACTCGCTCTCTGTGCGAAGCTCAGCCATAGGTATGTTTCCGTCAAAAATATAATGGGCATAAATACAGAGCTTTTTCTGACCTTCGAACCGTTCTGCTAATTCTTTAATAAGCTCCATAAGCTCTTCTGCGTTGTAAAGGTCCATATTCAGACGAATCTGAACACTAACGCCTGCATCTAAAAGATGCCCTATGTTATTAAGCACTATCTGATAGGGATTTGTATTCTTATAAATATATGCTTTGGTTTTATTGTAAACATCTTCGGTACCATCAAGAGAAATCTGAACTCTCTTAAGCTTCCAAAGAGATACGGCCTTTTTAACTGTTTCCTCGTCAAAAAGATATCCGTTAGATACAGCTGAAGACTTAAACTCCACACCAGCCTTTGCAAGCTCGGAAGTAATAATATCAATAGCCGATACATTAAACAACGGCTCTCCGCCAAACCAAGAAATCCTAACCTTTTCTCCGTTGCTGTGCTCGCAAATATACTTGGCTACTTTGTATGCGGTTTCTTCGCTCATGGGAATTCGTGTTCGGCCCAATTCGAAGCAATAAAAACATCTTGCGTTGCAATCCGTAGTAGTAAATATAGTATATCCGACAATAGGGTTCAGGTTATCCTGTCTGGGGTTAATAACCATTTTAACCAAGTCTGCTAGCTCTTTTTCATTGGTGCTTTCAGGAACTATGAACCATTGCTTTTTTAGATAATCAGAATCGCCGCGGAGTCTGTATTCTTCATCAGTAAGAAAAACCATTTCCAAAGTAAGCAGATTATAAAGCAGAACCCCGCCCTCTGTGGGAGTCTCAACCACATAATGCATAAGTCGTGATTTCTCAGTCTTTTTATTAAATTTCGCAAGGACCTTCAAAACTGCTGTGTTAGCCTCGGATATAACTTTCATATTGCTGCCTCCCGTCATCGGAAATATATTAATTATTATACAACAATATAAGCCTCTACGCAAGATTTTATTTATTATGCCGATATTAAATAAAGCTCCCTTTGCCGTAAAAAGCAAAGGGAGCTTTTATTATGCTTTCTTTTTAATAATGTATTTACCGAAAATCATCAGATAAGCCCCAAGGCAAAGGGTATCGACAATCGCCATAAATAGCATTGTACCCGTGCTGAAAAGCAATAAGTACATAATCACAGTCTCAACCAAAATATATACAGCGGGCAAAATCATAAGAATTTTTCCGATCACATTGGGTTTTCTGCCGAAATGCAACACAAAAGCAAGCACGGCACAAACAAGTGCAGGTTCAAGACCATATATAAACGAATCCAACGCGCACTGAAGAATCCACTCGCCTATATTCGAATATCCGTACATAGCCAAATGCTCGGCTTGGCTTTCGAAAGCCTGACTATTGACCATATAATTACGAACAGCTTTGTACACACCCGTAACGAAGAACATCAGAAAAACATATATGCCCGAATTAAGACAAGCCGGCAGCTTCTTCTCGCTGAGAAGAACAATTGTTGCCACGGAAAACATCCAGAATCCAAAGGTATTTGAACTGAAATAGGAAAATCCCCACAGGTCATCTGCAGGCAGTCCGCTGAAAAAAGCCACCAGAAGTCCGCCGAATATTCCAAAAAGAATTACTGCCAGATAGCTTTTGAAATTATTTTTAAAAACTGTTTTAACCATCTTAGTCCTCCAGCTTATTCATAACAAGACCTGTAATCATCTTGGGATAGAAATATGTGGATTTCTGAGGCATTTTCTCACCCTCGGATGCTACGTCTCTGATTTCCTTAACCTTAGTGGGATTAAGCACAAAAGAGCACTGAGCCTTACCCTCATCCACAACCGAGAGAGCCTCTTCAAAGTACTTTGTATAGGTCAGGTTAATCTGAGCCGCCATATTAGCTTTATCTATGCCAAAAATCTTTTCCAGAATAAGAGTATGCAAAACGGTAACATCAAGGGAGCGTGACGCAGAGCTTACCTCAGGCAAAAACTCATCCATAATGGCAACATCTTTTAAAATAAGTTTATACCACTCGCCCTCGCCAACATAGAAACCAAAAGCCTTTTTGCCGTTTTTGTCTTCAACCTCAAGCTCTGCTTCCATTGTGTCGGTTGAGGTGTAAGCCTCAATATCAAAATACTTTGAGCATTTGCATAATACTTCATCGCTATCAAACTCAGCAAGGTCGCGAACCAAGCGATGTGTGGGAAAAACTACCAGACCCGGATGCTCCATATCTACAAGATAAATCATCTGAAAATCCTGAGCATCGCCTTCTTTTGAAATACCGTTTTCACGGCAGTAATTGCGGTAATTAAGGGCAGTTTCGTAGCGATGGTGACCATCGGCTATGTAAATTTTACGCTCCTTGAAATCTGACACCAGCTTACTTATAACCTCTTCATCCTTAACAATCCATAAGCGGTGAGTAACTGAGCCATTGTCTGTAAATTCAATATCAGGAGCACCTTCTGACACTTTATCAATGGTATTAAGCGAAGTATGGTTTTCGTCCATATAAAGTCCGTAAATCTGGCTGAAATTGCAGTTAGTCGCCTTCATAAGATTAAGGCGGTCTTCTTTTGCTTTGGAAAGGGTAAATTCGTGAGGAAGCACAACGCCTTTCTCAAATTCCTCCACCTTAAGACGGCAGATAATACCCTTAACCGCACCTGATTTGCCGTAAGCGGTAAACTCTTCTTCATATACATATATAGCAGGTTCATCTTCACGGATTAATACGCCATTATCCTCCCAAGCTTTAAGGATAGCGGCGGCATCTTCATAAGGATTCTCACCCTTGGGAAGCTCGAGACGAATTATATTATGCTGGTTTTCCTCTATAAAAGCCAATCGCTCTTCTTCGCTGATAATATCGTAAGGTGGGCAGCAAAGCGTTGCTATCTCCCCTGCAACTTCTGTATTAAAACGCATACCTTTAAATGCCTTGATATCTGCCATAATTATTACCTCCGAAAGTAGTATATATTAAGTGTATCACAAAATATCTATGCCGACAAGGAGTAAAAAAATAAATTCGACAGTAAAATTTATTGACAAATCCTAAATCGGTTGATATAATTACATTTGTCCTTGAATAAGGGCCAATAGCTCAGTTGGTTAGAGCAACCGGCTCATAACCGGTTGGTCCGGGGTTCGAGTCCCTGTTGGCCCACCATAAAGCAGAAAGTACTTTCGCAAGAAGGTGCTTTTTGTTTTTTCTAAAAAAATACAGGGACTCGAACCCTGAGAGGGTGAAAAGCGTTAATAAAACAGTCCTGCGGACTGTTTTTAGCTTTGAAGTCCGAAGGAGCTGTGCTCCGAGGATGGGAAGATTTTTAAATCTTCCGTCCCTGTTGGCCCACCATAAAGCAGAAAGCATCTTCGCAAGAAG
>JAFTIP010000048.1 GCA_017456845.1 Ruminococcus sp. | reverse complement strand
TTTTTTCGGTAATGACTGCATAATGTTCGCAGTTATACATATAATATAGTTGGTGTTGATGACGCAGAGGGTACACCTGTTCCCATTCCGAACACAGAAGTTAAGCTCTGTAGTGCCAAAAATACTTGGCTGGCAACGGCCCGGGAAAATAGGAAGATGCCAACATATATATTCCTCCATAGCTCAGTCGGTAGAGCACTCGGCTGTTAACCGAGTTGTCGTTGGTTCGAGTCCAACTGGGGGAGCCAAAAGCCCTAAGGATGTAGTTTCTTAGGGCTTAATTATTGTGTTAAGGTTTTCTTTGTGTTTTTTTAGATTAACTTATTGTATCGACACTTTTCTGGATTTTGCTCAGATGCTTGCATCTGAGCTTTTTTTGTTGACATTAGTATTTATATGTGATAACATCTAAGTGTAAGGTAGTAGACAGGAGGCGGTTTTCTGAAAAAGCTATTTTATCTCTTATTAATTATTTGTATTTTGCTCTCAGGCTGTACTTTTAATTTTGACAGCAGTATCAGCAAAGAAGTTAATTACACTAAGCCTTTGGTTACTAATGTTGATGACTCTTATTTCCCTGATTTTGAGTCATATGACAAAAGCGGTAATTCGGAAAGATATGAAAACATAACATCGAAAATGCTTGATGCTTACATTGAGGCGATGATTGCTGACGGTTTTGAATGTAAGCGTGATATGTATAATGCGTTACTCTTTAAACAAGGTGTGATGATTCAGATTACTGATAATACTAAGAGCTATAATAAATGTAGTGTTACGGTTTATACTGCCATTAATAGTGAATCAGAGTCTTCATTAACAGAGGCTGAAGCGTTAAAGATTATTGATGATGATAAGGTATTCTTCCTTTTAGAGCAAAGTCCTGAGGGCTTTTTTGAGGCAACAGGAGCTCAATACTATTTTACTCCGATTCATAGCTTTAATTATTTAACATATGAGGAAACTCATATTCCTGAAAATTCTCAGTATTATACATCCAAGTGCATTGTGGCTGAAAATGGCTGTGTTTTTGTTGATAATGCAATCTCAGCACCGATTGTGTGTGATATAAATAATGATAAGGTAACTGATATTATATTCCTGGGCTATGGTCCGACAAGCGGTCTTTTTACCATTACTTTGGAAATGTATAACGTTATTGACGGTGTGCCTGTTTTGGATTCCAGTAATATTTATCAACTGAATCACGGAGATATTGATATAGGTTTAAATGAGCAGGGCAAGCCTGTATTGTATTATTGCCCTAATGACTCTGATGTGTATACTGAATATCAGATAGGGTACAGTGATAAGTTGGTAGTAGGGGATATGGCGTTTTCCGATTGGGGAATTTAATAAGCATTTTATAAAGGCTCACGGGTCGGCAGTTACATTCTGCCGACCCGTGGAGCTTTATTTAGAGATTGTAATTCAGGAAATATCTTCGATAGCGCTTAAATACAAATGTTCTGAGTCAGATTCACATTTGAATTTTAAGGTTTTGGTGGTGGAGGTGCCGTCTGCAAAGTTAGCGGTTACATCTAAGGCATATTGGTCTGAACGGGCGTTAAACTCCTCTTCAAAAATTGTTTTAACGTCAGCGTCATCGCGGGATGTTGTGGTATATTTACCTTCTTCAAGTTCAAAGTTAAATGCAATTCTTAAAGGAATGGTGCCGTCAAGAGAATCTTCGGGGAGTTCAATGGTCAGGGTGCTTTTAGGTTGGCAATTATAGTCAAAAGTACATGAGGATGCCCAGCCGAATCCATCAAAAGATGTATAAGCTTTATATTTTTCTCTTTCTGCTTCGGTAAGGTCAACTGCCTCTTTTAATCCTGCGTAGGTTGGCTTATATGAAAGATAAGTGTTGTGGGCTGTGTAAGTAACGGTTTCTATATTTTCGCCGCTACAGTCTAACTCAAGAGTGAATTCTTTTAATACTTCAAAAATCTCATCGTACAGGTAATCGCCATTTTCGTTGTATTTTGTTGTTGTTCCAAAGCCTTGCCCAAAGTTTTTGATTTTGTTTATTTTTACGTAGGCATCTTTGTTTATTTCGTCCATCGTAGACGTATCCTCAGGTGAGTCTGCCGCATTAACTGAAAGGATAAAGGGATGAGAAACCGGCTTGCTGTCAGGCGTAGGGGATTCGCCATTATCTTTAAACATAACCATGCTCAGAACAAATACCAACACCAGAGAGGCCGCAATTGCAGCAGTAAGCTTTAGTTTGAAATGTTTATTTTTGTTCATAATAAATACCTCATTGTGGTTTTCGGCACCATAGAGGGTATTAATTGACTTTTCTACAAGCCCGTTTGGTGCCTTGATTTTTTCTATACTGTTTGTGTAAAGATTTCTTTTCATAGGTTATCACCTTCTTCAAGAATTTCTTTAAGTTTTTTGCGTGCGCGCTGTAGTCTTGAGTTTATTGTGTTTTTGTTTTCTTTAAGGATTTCGGCAATTTCGGCTATGGTGTATTCCTCGTAATAGTAAAGATAAACAATGTTTCTGTACTTTTGAGGTAGGGAGTACACAAGCTCAGGAATCAGATTTTGAGTTTCATTGGGATTTTCACGTGATAAATCCAACGCCTCGGTTTTGTTTTGCCAATGAGATTTGCTAAAATTTTTGCATTTGTTGATGGTTACGCGTATCAACCAATTTTTGATGTGCACATCATCAAAGAGGGGAGCGTTTTTGGTCAGGAGTGTAAGGCAGACGTCTTGAAATATATCGTCAGCGTCAGCAGTATTTTTAAGATTATTAACTGCAATGCGGTAAATCATATCTGCATATTGCTTTATGATTTTTTCCGCCTGTATAATTTTTGCATTCTGCTCTGACATAAGCTCTCCTCCTTTCACTTATAATACAACTGAAGCTACGCTAAAAAGTGCATAGATTTAAGAATAAATCTGATTTTACCTAATTATAGCATTTTCATTGACGGAATTGAAATAATTTGCTAAAATCAACCTATATATTTTATAGAATGAGTGATATTTATGGAGCGTGAGAGATTAGGAAGCCGCTTGGGATTTATACTCCTTAGTGCCGGTTGTGCCATCGGCGTTGGAAACGTATGGAAATTTCCGTGGATGGCAGGGCAATACGGCGGCGGTGCCTTTGTATTAATATATTTATTCTTTTTGTTTATGCTTGGCCTTCCTGTAATGATTATGGAGTTTTCATTAGGCAGAGCCAGTCAGGCAAGCCCCGTCAGGCTTTATCAGAAGCTTGAAAAACCTGGGCAGAAGTGGCATATCCACGGCTATGCTTCGCTTAGTGCTAACATACTCCTTGTTATGTTTTATACCTCGGTGGCAGGATGGATTCTTTACTACTTCATAAGCTTTTTAAAAGGCGAAATGACGGGTATTTCTAACGAAGCATCGGCTCAGCTTTTTGACAATATGCAGAGCAGCCCGTTAATTATGGTAGGCTTTATGGCTATTGTAGTTGTGCTGGGTTTTCTGATTCTTTCCTTTGGTGTTCAGAAGGGCGTTGAAAGAGTCACCAAATATATGATGATTGTTCTGCTTTTGCTTATGGTTGTGCTGGCGGTTAACAGCTTTACGTTAGACGGAGCTAAAGAGGGTCTTACTTTTTATCTTAAGCCTGACCTTACCAAGATTAACGGCAGTGTTATTGTAGGTGCTATGAATCAGGCGTTCTTTACATTAAGCTTGGGTGCAGGCTCTATGGCGATTTTCGGCAGCTATATCGGCAAAGAGCGTTCGCTTATGGGTGAGAGCATAAACATTCTTATTCTCGATACCTTTGTGGCAATTACCGCAGGACTTATTATTTTCCCTGCTTGTTATACCTTCGACGTTGAGCCTACCGCAGGACCTAAGCTTCTTTTCGTAGCTATGGCTAAGGTTTTCAATAACATGGCAGGAGGCAGAATATGGGGAAGTTTATTCTTTCTCTTTATGTTCTTTGCGGCAATGTCTACAGTTATTGCGGTGTTCGAGAATATCTTAGCTTGCGTAAAGGAGCTGACTTCCTGGAGCAGAATTAAAACCTGTGTAATTATGTGTGTTGCTATTCTTATTTTGGCAACTCCCTGTGCACTTGGCTTTAACCTCTGGTCTTCTGTTACTCCTTTTACAAGCACTTCGTCGATTCTTGATTTAGAGGATTTCCTTGTTACGAATATACTTCTTCCTGTAGGTTCAATTTGCTATGTGCTTTTCTGTGTAAGCAAAAAGGGTTGGGGCTTTGATAACTTCTTTGCAGAAGCCAACACGGGCAAGGGCCTTAAACTTAAAAAGTGGATGAAGCCCTATATGACTTATGTTTTGCCAACCGTAATTATTTTCATTTTCTTTGTAGGAATTGTTAGTTATGAATTTGCCGACAATTTTACTATATGGGGTTGGATAAAAAGCTTATTCTAATAATAAAAGCCTTATGAAGTAGCAAAAAACTTCATAAGGCTTTTTTGTCTAAACATATTGACAAACTGATATTGTATGTTAGAATATAATAAAGACTAATAAAATAAACTTTTTTAAGTTTGCAGGAAAAGAGGAGATTTTATGTTTAAAAAAACCATTAGCATAGTGCTTGTATTAATTACAATTTTGTCGGTTATAAGCGTTGCGGGCTTCAGTGCTTCTGCTGAGGAAATTTCAGAGGTTTTGGCAACTGCAGACGAAGCTACACAAGACGAAGCAAAACTGGTTATGTCGAGCGAGCCTAAGGTTGATGCAAGTTCCGTAAACGGTACTGTTATCGGCTATATAGGTGATGCGAATTTAGACGGCAAAATCAATATTAAAGACTGTACAGCTATTCAGAAGTACCTTGCAAAATATACTTTGCTTAATGAGCAGGCAAAGCTTCTTTCTGACGCTGATAACAATCAGAAGCTTAACGTAAGAGATGCCACAGCTATTCAGAAGTACGTTGCAGGTATGAAGGTAGAGTCTGTAGTATGGCATCTGCTTTATGAAACAGGCACACATGTTCATAATTACGTAGAAGAGGTTGTAGAGGCAAAGTGCGAAACTGACGGCTACACCCTGAGAAGCTGTATCTGCGGTGAGGAAGTAAAGGAGAATGTAATAAAGGCTCAGGGCCATGACTATAAAATTAAGCGTGTAGATGCAACTTGTGTTGATGAGGGGTATACGCTGTATTCCTGCAAAAATTGTTCTTACAGTTACAAGAATAATGTAATAGATGCAACAGGTGCTCATAAGTATGAAAACGGTGCCTGTAAGGTTTGTAATATTAAGAGTTTTGATGTGCTTAAAAACTATGTGAAAGCTAACGGAAGTATTGAGAAAGAAACAGGAAGCTACTTTATCATTCTTGATACAGGCTATAGTACAGATGCGGCAACCTTGCTTTATAATGAGGCAGAAAACGCAATCGGATTTGGTTACACAGGTTTATATAAAGATATCCCCGGTGTTATTTCTATAGCTATTACACCAAAAGAGTCTGTGTTTGGTTTTTATATGTACTATCACGAGACATTTGAGAGTGCGGGTACTTATGAAATCAGCAAGTTTTCTCGCAATGTAAAAGAAATTGATAATATAGAGTTCTACTTTTATGACGATTACAGCGAGTCAGCGGCTCATAAGCTTACTCTTGATTATATAGGCACAGCTTTTGCCGCTTATGAAATTAATGAATCTGAGCTTCCTGTAACTCTTAAGGATTTAGGTTTTGCAAAATTTAATTACAGATAAAATTAAGGTGCTGAGTTTAAACTCAGCACCTTTTTATAAAGCAAAAAAACGCCGTTAAGCGAGGTTTTGGTTAAATTAAAGTTATCCAAAGGCGGAGTTGCCCAGCAGGTGGCTAACCTGCGAACTACCCACTACGGATAGCGGAAAGCAAAAAACTCGCCGTTAAGCGAGGCTTTGGTTAAATTAAAGTTATCCAAAGGCGGAAACGCCCACCGTGGCTAACGGTCGGGTGGCTAACCTGCAAAAAATTCTTTTGCAATGTTTATTAAATCCTTTGGGGCTTCGATTATATAATCCGGATTCTTAACTTCGCCAAAGCCGTAGTTTGCAAGCACAAAGGGGATAGCGGCTTTCTGTGCGGCTTCAAAGTCCAAGATAGTATCACCAACGTAAAAAGCATTTGTAATGCCGTTGCGTTCTATTACGAGGCTTATATTGTCGCCCTTGCATTTGCCTGTTCTGCCTGCACACTCAAAGTCTTTAATAACACCCTGAAGCTCATAATGCTCGATAAAAGCCTGAATATAGCCGTCCTCACAGTTGCTTACAACAAAGAGGTTAAAGTCTTTGCTAAGTTCTTTAAGAGTTTCGATTATGCCTTCATAAAGTGCGGCACCGTTTTGCCTTAACTCTTCGAGCTCCTCAACGCAACCCTCTTTCATAATATTTATGGCTTCCTCAAGGGAAACCTCAGGGAGCATAAGAGGAGCAATCTGCTCAACGGTTTTGCCCATATAAGAGTTCATTTCCTCCTGAGTTATGGGGGGTCTTTTAATATTATGAGCCTCCATAACCCTTTGCCAGCTGGGCATAATAGCTACACAGGAGTCCCACAAGGTTCCGTCTAAATCAAATAGAATTCCGTTTTTACTCATAACATTTCCTTTTCTATTATCTTCTTTTCCACACCAAGGGGTTAAGACCTAAAATAAGGGGGAATATTTCAAGTCTGCCTAAAAGCATTGCAAGAGAGAGCAATAGCTTTGAGAATATGGAGTAATCGGCGTAACTTCCAATTGGACCTACTGCACCAAAGCCCGGACCAACGTTATTGAAGCAGGCAACCGTAGCGGAAAGATTGGTTTCAATTCCGAAGGGCTCGATGCTCAGTAAAATGAAAATACCCATAACACACATTACGTATATTGCAAAGTAAGAGGTAACACCGCTTAAAGTTTGCTCGTCTACTCGTTTGCTTTCCATACTTACAGCTCTTACAGAGCGTGGATGCAGAAGCTTTTTAAGCTCACGGTGAACGGTTTTGATAAGCATAACCACTCGTGCGTTTTTAAGTCCGCCTGCGGTAGAGCCTGCACAACCGCCGACAAACATAAGCATCAACAGAATCGCCTTGCTAAGGCTGGGCCATGTGTTGAAGTTAGCGGTAGCGTAGCCTGTAGTGGAAATTATGGTAGCAACCTGAAAAGATGAGGTTCTGATTGTTTCTGAAAAGCTTGTGTACATAGGGGAAATATCAATGGTGATAATTGCAATACTTACCACAACAAGCCCTAAGAAGAACCAAAGCTCTGTGCTTTTTAAAACAGATTTGAATTTTCTTAAAAGTATAAGGTAGTAAAGGTTAAAGTTAAGGGAGAACAAAAGCATAAAAATGGTGATTACCCATTGGCTGTAGGGGCTGTAACCGCCTATGCTGTCTGCCTTAATTCCAAATCCGCCTGTGCCTGCAGTACCAAAGGTATGAACAACGCTGTCAAAAAACGGCATACCGCCAAGGAAAAGCATTAAAATCATAACAATAGTCATTGCAATGTAAATTAGGTAAAGTATTTTTGCGGTTTCTCTTGCCTTGGGTACCAGCTTGCCAACAGTAGGGCCGGGAACCTCCGCCTTCATAATATGCATTGAACGGTCGGCAATATTGGGGATAATTGCCATTACAAAAACAATAACGCCCATACCGCCAATCCAATGTGTAAAGCTTCGCCAGAAAAGAAGCCCTTTGCTCATAGCCTCAACGTCAGTAAGAATAGATGCACCGGTGGTGGTGAATCCCGAAACCGTTTCGAAGAAAGCATCTGCATAGTTTGGAATTTCACCGCTTAAAAAGAAAGGCAAAGCACCAATTGCCGACATAAGCACCCATGCGTATGTAACAATAACAAAGCCTTCTTTGGCGTAAATCAGCTTTGAGTCAGGGCGTGAGGCGAACTTAAGTACAAGACCTAACGCAAGGGCAATTCCTATGGTTATAAGGAACGACCATACACATTTTTCTAAATAAATAACCGACACTATGGCAGGCAGAATAAGAAGTGCGGCTTCTGCCAGAATAATATGCCCCACAGTGTTAAGTACCATTCTACGATTCATAATAACCTCTTACTTAATAATATCTGCAAGGTCATAAAGCCTGTGCTCGGCACTTATAACAATAACTTTGTCGCCGGGAAGGATAACGGTGTCGCCTGTAGGCACCATTGCCTTGCGGTTTCTAAGTATTCCTGCAATAAGAATATTTGGCTTGAAGCTGATATCTTTAAGGGGTACGTCGATATATTTAAAATCTTCGCTTACGTTAAACTTAAGTGCTTCTGCATTGCCGTCCATAATTTTGTAAAGCTTTTCAACGTTACTGCCTGCAGAGTTTTTCATGGCTCTTACATATCGCAGAATAACATCGGTAATGGTTCTTCGCGGAGAAACTATGGTGTCAAGCCCCATACCTGTTGCAAGAGGAATAAACTCGGGACGGTTTACTTTTGTGATAACCTTGGGTACATTCTGACTCTGAGCAAAGTAAGAGATAAGAATATTCTGCTCATCCATACCTGTAAGAGAGATAAAAGCGTCTGTGTCGCCCAAGCCTTCTTCCCTCAAAAGCTCCTGCTGGGCACCGTCGCCTAAAATAACGGTGGCATTGGGCAGAGCCTCGCAGATTTCCTGACATTTTTTGGGGTCTTTATCAATAATTACAACCGAGCATCCTGATAACAACAGCATTCTGGCAAGATAATAGCCTGTGCGGCTGGCACCTAAAATCATAACCTTTTTAGCAGAGCGCTGAGTGATTTTTAAGGATTTAAGCAGCTTTATAATTTCAGAGGGAGCTGCTGTGAGGGCGATTTTATCGCCGCTTTTAAGCTCAAAGTTACCGTCGGGTATGTAAACCTTACCTTCTCGGCATACTGCACAGATAAGGAATTTAGCTTTGTTTTGACGTCTTAAATCTATAATTTTAACGCCTGAAAGAGGAGAGTCGTCTCTTAGCACAAGCTCGATAATCTCAAAATTTCGGGTAGAGAAAGTTTCGATATGTGCGGCTGAGGGAAGCTTAAGCACGTTGTAAATATCGTGAGCCGCAAAAAACTCAGGATTAATTGACATAGAAAGTCCAAGCTCGTGCTGTAAAAATCCCAAGCTTTTTTCGTTATATTCACGGTTACGGATTCGGGCAATTGTGTTTTCTGCACCGAGGGTTTTTGCAATATAGCAGGAAAGCATATTAAGCTCGTCAGAGCCTGTTACGGCTATAAAGATATCTGCCTTGTTGGCACCTGCCTCGGTTAAAACCTCGCAGTCTGTGCCAATTCCGCAAACACCTATAACATCATAAATATTGGTAACCTCAGAAATTATTTCCTCGTCTTTGTCTATAACAACAACGTCGTGACCTTCGCTTAATAAGCTTGCAACAATAGACTGACCTATTTTTCCGCAGCCTACAACCGTAATATTCATATAAACGCCTCTTTTTTTCTAAGGGTAAATAGTCCAAATTACCCCTATTATCGTCTCATATTATACACCTTTTTATAATAAATACAACAGATTTTACGCAAATTTAAAAAAGAGAAGTGGATTTGCCACTTCTCTTTATGTCAGTAATTTATCGCTGACCCTCTGTGCTTACGTTTGTGCTGATGTCAGGAATCATACTTTCAAGCATATTCTCGGTATTCTTTGTGTTGTCGGAGTTTCCGGCGTTACCGGAGTTACCTGAATTGCCTGCATTGCCGGATTCGCCTGCATTGGCCGAGTTGTTGTTTGCATTATTAGAGTTTGCAGGGGGATTTGTGGTTGTGTCGGTCTTATCTTTCATCATAGAGCAGGCTACAAGCGAAAAGGCGAGAATAGCCACTAAAAAAAGTGCAATTATTTTTTTCATAAGTTTTCTCCTTAAAATAATATTATGATAGCAAAAGTTTAACCTATCGGTTTTATTATTACCAACTGTTTTTCAAATAATCACATTTTCTATTGCGAATAAGTTATAATTAGGATATAATGTGTCAGTACAAGGAGGAAATTTTATGAACAATTTAAAAGCCCGTGTTGCTAAATGGGACAACGCCAAGGCGATACTTATTTTTCTTGTGGTTTTCGGCCATGCTATTACTCCTTTTATTTCTGAGGGCGAGGTAATCCGCAGTGTGTTTTTATGGATTACGGCTTTTCATATGCCTTTATTTATGTTTTTAACAGGGCTTTTTTCAAAAAGCTTTGTTAATGCACCGAAGTTTAATTATATGAAAATTGCCTCTTATGTATTGCTTTATTTTTTTATGAAGCTAACGGTTTATCTTACCTTGGGAATAGTCAGAAGCTGGGGGCATTTCAGATGGACAAGCGAAGGCGGAGTACCTTGGTATATTTTTGTAACGGCAGTTTTTATGACCCTGACATATCTTATTAAAAGGTTTAACCATAAAAAAGTGCTCGTTGTGGCTTTTGTTCTGGCACTTGCCGTAGGCTTTATAAAAGAAATCGGCGACACCTTTATGCTTTCCAGAATTTTTGTTTATTATCCTTACTTTTTCTTAGGTTATATGCTGGACAGAGATAAACTGCTTTCTTTTACAAGTAAAATATCCGTGCGGATTTGTTCGCTTGTATTTTTGGCAGTATTTACTTTTGCTGTTTTTTATCTTGGTGACAGCATCTTCAGCATCCGCTACGTACTTACAGGTAATAACCCTTACAGCGAATTTGGAGCAGATTGGGCACCCTTTGGTGTTTTGCTTCGCATAGGCTGTTATATTGTAAGCTCTATGGTTAGTCTTTCGGTTTTAAGCATAGTGCCTATAAGAAAAGTGCCTGTGCTTACCAAAGTAGGCTCCAAAACCCTTACCGTCTATGCTTTGCACAGACAGGCTCAGTATGCTTTTCAGTATACCTTTATGGTGCCGTTAATGGCTGTTTTGCCTCAGAATATGATTTTGCCAGCATTTTTCGGTATATCTTTGGTGCTTACCTTTGTGCTTTCGCTTAAGCCTTTTGATTATATCCTTTATCCCTGTACAAAGTGTGAAAAGTGGCTTAACCCTGTTGTTAATTGGTTTAAAAAATAAATTATAGCGTCGGTTTATCAGCCGACGCTTTTGCTTTTTTATTATGATTTCATAATAAACCGCCAGAGTTTTTCTTGGTCTTCTTCAGAGGCGTAAGCTATTCCCACACGCTTGTCGGTAACAATTTCGCATCTGTAGCCGTCATCCTCAATGTAAAAATCTTCGCAGGCAGTTATGTCTTTACGGTTAAATTCCCCGGTTATCATAAGCTTTTTGGTAAGCTTTGCAGGGCCCGGATAATCCTCACAGGCTCTTATCAGAACTGCCTGAGGGTTATCTTCTTCTCCTGTAACAATGTTTAAAAGCCAATGTATGCCATAGCAAAGATAAACGTAAATTGTGCCTGCTCTCATATACATAACCTCGGTACGTTTGGTTTTGCCCTTGTGAGCGTGGCAGGCGGTGTCTGACTCTCCAATATAGCTTTCGGTTTCGGTAATTCTGAGGCGGATTTCGCCATTTTCGGTTTTGCGTACAAGTATTTTACCCACCAATTCTTTTGAAACCTCAAGGCAGGGGCGGTTAAAAAAGGAATATGAGAGCCTCATATACACATTTCTCCTTAATTTAAAGCTAACATTATTTTACTTTTAGTGCGGAATTTATAAAGTTTTTTCTAAACTGTTGAACTAAGCGTAAGACTATGGTAACATATTTATGTAAGAATTTAAATATATTTTTACTAATTTACAGATGAGGAGAATTAATTATGTTTTGTAGTAAATGCGGTACACAGGTTCAGGAAGGTGCGGCTTTCTGCGCTAACTGTGGCAATTCTTTAGCAGCAGCTCCCGTAGCTGAGCCCGTAGCAGAGGTAGCAACTCCCGTTGTGGAGGCACCCGTTGAGGTAGCAGCTCCTGCAGTTGAGGCTCCTGTTGAGGTGGCAACTCCCGTTGCAGCACCTGTATATCAGGAACCCACATATCAGGCTCCTACTTATCAGGAACCTACATACCAGCAGGCTCCCACTTATAACACTGCTCCCGTACAGCCTGTTGATGCAAAGAGCCTTATGATTAAGGGTATCCTTGCAATTGCACTTTGCGAAATCGGTATCCCCGGTATCATTCTTGGTTCTATGGCTAAGAAGTTGGCTGCTCAGTTTATGGCTCAGAACAACGGCCAGATTTTCGGTAAGGCAAAGGTTGGCTCTATCCTTGGCAGAATCGGCTTTGGCTTTGGTATCGGCTTTACAATTTTCTGGGCTTTCTACTTTATTATTATTGTTGGTATTTTAGGAGCTCTCTGATTAGTTTAAGCGTATAAAAAGGACTTGGAGTTTTAAAAATTCCAAGTCCTTTTTTTAGTAATTATACTTTTTCTTTTTTACGAATATAAAAACAAGTCCCACAATAACAGCGAAAAACTCTCCAATTACAATAGAAAGCCATATTCCGTCTATTCCTAAAATCAGCGGTAAAATGAGTACTGCCGCAATCTGAAACACCAAGGTTCTGAGAAAGGATATAAAAGCCGACGTAAGTCCGTCGTTAAGGGATGTAAAGAATCCTGAAAAATAAATCGCAAAGCCTGAAAACAGATAGGAAAAAGAAAAAATAGAAAAAGCCCGTGAGGTAAGGCTTAAAAGCTCAGGGTCATAGCCCACATAAATGAGTGAAAGAGGAGTAGCCAAGCACTCGGAGAGTATAACCATACCTACCGAGCTGATTATAATAATAACTGAGCTTTTTCTGAGCAGACTTTTAAGCTCCTTATGATTTTGAGCTCCGAAATGAAAGCTTACAACAGGTGCGGTGCCTACAGAGTAACCTATGAAAATTGCAAGGAAAATCATACAAACATACATAAGCACACCGTAAGCCGCAACGCCATTTTCACCTGCGTATTTTAAAAGCTGAGCATTGTAAAGCATACTAACCAGAGACATTGAAATCTGGCTCATAAGTTCAGAAGAGCCGTTTGTGCAGGTTCTTAAAAGTGCTTTGCCGTCAAATTTTGTTTTGCCTAGCTTAAGCAGGCTTTTGTTGGGCAGTAAAAAGTAAATAAGGGGAACAAATCCGCCTACAACCTGACTTAAAGCGGTGGCAGTAGCCGCACCCTGAAGCCCAAAGGGAAGCACCGCCACAAAAAGTGCATCCAGCACCATATTGGTTACTCCTGCACCTACAGTTACAAAGAACCCAAGCTGAGGCTTTTCGGCGGTAATCATAAAGGACTGAAACTCCATCTGCAGAATAAATGCAGGATTTGCCATAAGGATTATTCTGCCATAGGTTACTGCATCTTCCAGAAGTTCGCCCTCAGCACCCAAAAGCGAGGCAATAGGCCTTATAAAAATAATGCCCAGTGCGGATAAAATAACGCCTAAACCAAAAGAAACGTAAACTATAAGAGAAAAGACGCTTTTAGCACGTTTGTGGTCACCCTCCCCCATAAATCGGGCGATTAAAGCACTGCCGCCTGTGCCGAACATAAAGCCTATGGAGTCTAAAATCATTATAAAAGGATAAATAATATTAACAGCGGCAAAAGGTGTTTTGCCCACAAAGTTTGACACAAAGTAGCCGTCTACCACGCCGTAGATAGAAGTGAAAATCATCATAGCAATTGAGGGCAGGGTAAAGAGCAAAAGCTTTTTATATGTAAAATGGTCTGAAAGGGATATTTTCATATTTCCTCCGAAAGTTTTTATGCTTGACTCACTCTATATGATACCATACTCCTGTTATTATAACAAGGCAAACTTAAAGCCCTTCCGAATTTCAGAAGGGCTTCATGTGTTTAAGGATTGATATTTTCTTTTTCTTCGTAAGGTATCTGATTTTTACCGCATTTGTGGCAGAAAGTATCGCCTGTATTAAGCTCTGTACCGCAGTAAATGCAGAATTTTGTTTTAATATTAGCGTTTTGGGTTAAAGCATTTTGACGGCGTTTCTTTCTCTTATTAAGAAGAATAATCAGGACGACCACACCTGCAATAATTTGAACTAAAACTATTACGCATGTAAGGATTAAAGACTCACCCAAAGGAGTAAGCTTGCCGTTTTCGGCAATGCTCAGAGTAAAGGTTTTTTCATAAATCTGCATACCTGTAGGCTCGTCGAATTCTATGGTGTTGATTGATCTTAAAAAATTCTGTCTTGCATTTGCAGGTGGTTCGCCACCATAAGACCACATAACTATATCAATTTCCTTGTAGTTTTCTACGGTGTAGTAATTTATTGCATAATTGCCTTCGTCATCGGTGAAATGTGTGAGGATATATGTTGCGTTTAAGCTTTCGAAAATTTCGCTTTTAACAACAGTAACTTCCGATTCTTCCCAACCTTTGTTGTGGTTTTCAATGATTTTTTTCATTCGTGAGTCCGAAAGATTAGAGAATGAACTAAGGTCGCTGTCAAAACCGTAAATAATAATCTCGGTAATAATATTGTACCAGTAGTAAGAATCACTGCAACCGTAGTAATAGATACCGTCTTCTTCAAAATCTTTAAGCCATTGTTCGTATTCAGACTGAGAAAGATCAAGTTCATTTACATTTTTGGTTACAGAGTCATATAGTGGAATTTCGATAGTAAAACCCAGTTCTTCAATGTAGAATAAATCCTCAGGGTCTGTTTTGGCACTTACACCAACTACAGAAAAAATTAAAATTACAAGGCACAGAATAAAAGAAAACGTTTTTTTCATAATTACCACCTCACAACTGAATATACCATTGTGTTAGACAAAAAGCAAGAGGTTTTGGTAATAAAAAACATAATTTTTTTAAAAAATATAAGTGTTTTTTCTGCTCACACTATTTACAATTCAGGGTATTTTGGAGTAAAATAAGCACATATTTATTTTATATCCTGAAAGGATTGATTATTTATGAGTATAAGAGTAGGCATTTACGGCTACGGAAACTTAGGCAGAGGCATTGAAAATGCAATCCGCCAGAATCCCGATATGGAGCTTGTGGCGGTGTTTACCCGCCGTGCTCCCGAAAGCCTTAAAATCGGCACAGAGGGTGTTGAGGTTAAGCATGTAAGCGATGCCGTGAATTACACAGATAAAATCGACGTAATGATTCTTTGCGGCGGCTCTGCCACAGATTTACCTGTGCAGACTCCCGACCTTGCAAAAATGTTCACCGTTGTTGACAGCTTCGACACCCACGCAAGAATCCCCGAGCATTTTGATAATGTTGACAAAGCCGCTAAAGAGGGTAACAAGGTTGCAATTATTTCCTCAGGCTGGGACCCC
>JAFTIP010000047.1 GCA_017456845.1 Ruminococcus sp. | reverse complement strand
GTTCAACCTCTCAGTCCGGCTACCGATCGTCGCCTTGGTGAGCCGTTACCTCACCAACTAGCTAATCGGACGCGAGCCCATCTCTAAGCGATAAATCTTTGATATATCTGTCATGCGGCAAATATATATTATGCGGTATTACCATTCGTTTCCAAATGTTATTCCCCACTTAGAGGCAGGTTGCTCACGCGTTACTCACCCGTCCGCCACTAAGTGAAACAAGAAAATCCTGTAGCAAGCTACAATCAATTCAGCGTTTCACTCCGTTCGACTTGCATGTGTTAGGCACGCCGCCAGCGTTCGTCCTGAGCCAGGATCAAACTCTCTAAAATCTGTATCTTAACACCTTTCGGCGTTAACATCAATTTCAGAGCTTTGTGTCTGCTCATACTAAACACTTGCGTGTTCTTCTTTCAAATGTCTCTTAAGACATCCGGATTTGTTTAGTGTTTTTCTCACTGTAATTATTCGAGTAATTAACTCAAATTCATTACGGGTTCTCTTTTCTTTGTTGTTTAATTTTCAAGGTCCTTGTTTCGTACAGGTTGCACAATTTGGAAGCTTTCTCTTTAGTGAGTTTGCATCGTTTTTTGTGGTGTCCCGTGCGGAACGTGTATTATAATACCACGTACCCCAGCAAATGTCAACCCCTTTTTTCAAATTTTTTTAAAAATTTTTAAAGTTTTTTTCGGGTCACAAAAAGTAGGGTTTTGTCTCATTTTGCTTCACAAGATATTGGGTCGTATCCGTTAGAAAATATTAATCCTCAATACCATCTTCTAAATACCCAACGATAATTCTAAAAGAAAAAAGCTCTCCTAAAAGGAGAGCTTATACTATATATATTGTATTTATTATTTTGCTGTTGGATAAAACGCGTTAAAAGCTTCGATAATCTGAGCTTTACGTTCCTCTCCGTCTTTAGCTTCGTGAACAACAATAGCAAAATTACCGTTTACAGTAATTTCGAAAGAGCCGTTATCAATTTCTTCAGAAAGTACAAATTTACCGCTTTGAGCTTCTTTATACATATCTGAAGTTGTATCCTTATAATAGTATACTTCAACAGCCCATTTGTCGCGGCCATAGTAATAATTTGACTTATAGCCCTTGTCTGCACCAATCATATCTGCCTGCATCTTAATTGTGGCTTCGCCTGCCTCATCCTTGGATGCATCGTAATCAAAAACCATATAGCCTAAATCATCAAGATAATTGCAAAGGCCCTCAAGGCTGTTGTCATAGTTTGTATAAACAATCTTATCAGGCTCGGCAGGGTCTGTGGCTGTTGTAGGCTTTGCACCTGTACCCATACAACCCGCCATAGTAAGCACCGCAACTACAACTAAAGCAAAAGCTAAAATCTTCTTCATATTAACCTCCGTAATATTAAAAATAAATTCTTATTAAATTCTGTTTTCATATAATAACATATTTAAAAAATTAAATCAATAGTGTATAATTCTTAATATATGAGGTGATTTTATGCAAAAGCTAAGCAGTATTATGAGAGCCGCTGTAGACAGATACAATATGATAGAAGCAGGCGACCGTATTGCCGTAGGTGTTTCCGGCGGCAAAGACAGCGTGGCACTTTTAGCAGGGCTTGCTCACCTAAAAAGGTACTATCCTAAAAAATTCGAGCTTATAGCCTTAACTGCAGACCCTTGCTTTAATAATATAGAAACAGATTTTTCGGCAATAGAAAAGCTGTGTAAAGATTTAAAAGTAGAATACATCATTCGTCGCACAGAGCTTTATAAGGTTGTTTTTGAGGTTAAGAAGAGCCAGAGCCCCTGCTCACTGTGTGCCAAAATGCGTAGGGGTATCCTTCATGATATGGCAAAAGCCGCAGGCTGCAATAAGCTTGCACTGGGGCATCACTCTGACGATGCAGCTGAAACCTTTTTGATGAATCTTTTCTGTGCAGGCAATATCGGATGTTTCAGGCCTGTTACATATCTTTCTAACAAAGATTTGTGGATGATTAGGCCCATGATACTTGCAGACGAAAGTAAAATTACCGCGTTGGTCGAGAACAAAAATCTGCCTGTAGTAAAAAGCACCTGCCCTATGGACAAGAACACCGAGCGTGAAAAAAGCAAAGAACTTATTAAAAATCTTTCCAAGGATTACCCTGACTTAAAGGCAAAAATACTGGGCGCTATGGAAAGAAGCAACATAAGCGGTTGGAGTGGTAGCGTCTTTAAGGTGAATCCGCCTTTGGAAATATCAGAATAATAAAAACCTATAAATACATATATATGATAACAAAAAGGAGACCTTTAAAAAGGTCTCCTTTTTATATATAAATGTTAGAGATGTGTGGAAAATCAACCTAAAATGTAAACCGTAACGTTACGTCTGCCCCAGTTTACGCACTCGTCATAGGTTGGATAGAAAACATCCACCAATGCCTCGCCGCTCATTAAAGCACCGCCTGTGTCAACGGCAGTTGCATAGCCGTATACCATAGAACCATCGGAAGACACAATATAAAGCTGTGTACCGTAGGGAATAATATCGGGGTTAACAGCAACACCGCCCACGTGAACAGGAACGCCTGTGGCTGTGTGTGAGCCTTCCGCCGCATAGTAAGCAGTAGCCGAACCTGTTAACACATTAACATAAGAAACTTTGTTTCCGTTATGGTCTGTAAATGTGCCTGCACCGTTTTGAGGAGGAGCATAGCTGCTATCGGCATCATAGTCGTAGTCATAATCGGGCTCTTCGTACTCAGGCTCAACGTAGGTGCCTACAAGCTCAAGCTGGTCTACAGGCTCTCTTACGATTTCTTCTTTGATAAATTCTTCGTCAACAAGTTCGCCGTCGATATACTTACATTTATATGTTACTTCTTTTTCGCCCTCTTCGCCGTAACGTTCAACAGAAGTTACGCCAAGGTACATATCATCGGTTTCTTCGATAACAAAATCGTAGTCAATATACTCTGTTCTTACTTCTTCTTTATATTCTACTCTCTTAATTGCAACTTCAATTCCGTCGTAGATTTCTTCATCTTCAGAAAGACTTAAGATGTCGTCTTTAGAAAGAGAGACGCCTGCTTCCTTTAAAAACTCGCCTACGGTTTTTGCTTTTGTGGCAATTTCACAGGTTTCGCCGTCAGCAGTAAGAATTACGTAGCTGTCGGCAACAATTTCAATAACAGTACCCTCAGTAACAACGGAGTTAAGCTCGGGAGTAACTGTTTCGGCACCTGAGAGGGTAATACCTGCCGCCTCAATAGCCTGAGCTACTGTGCCGCCGGCTACCTTAACAGGAAAGCTTTTTCCGCGGTAAATAACCTCTGCGTCAAAAGCCCTTACAATTGTAAGAGAAATAACTCCCTCTGAGTCCACGCGGATTACTTCATCCTCATCGGATAATGCAATACCTGCCTGTGCCAGAATATCGTCAGTAAAAAGTGCCGAGGTGTCGGAGCCTTTTGTGTCGCCTGAGGCTGATAAAGTTGCACCGGCAATTACACAGCTGAGCACAATGGTACAAAGTGCCAGAACCGCAACCAAAACCGCCTTTGAACTCGTGGCTTTACGCTTCATTTTCCTCGACTCCTTTCTGCTAAAATTCTTGAGAAATATACTATCAGTATCATTACACCGAAATTATAGCGAAGTTTTTCATAAGAGTCAAACAAAACAAGGGCAATGGTTTTGTATAATTTGCACAAATGCATTTGAAACAATTTGACGCTCCGTGTCACCCCTCCCCCATATGTTGGGTTTTATGATATTATTTTCATAAAAAAACTGTGTATTTTAGTTAAAAATCAAAGGTTACAAAAACGTAACAAAAAATGACAACCAACAGGGGGTCAGTTCCTATTTTTTGCACAATATCAAAAATTATCTTTCCGCTTAAACACTAAGCTTACAGACAAAAATCAACGCCCCTGCAAAGACAGCAGGGGCGTAAAACGTTATTAAATCAGCTTCCGATTGAGGTGATTTCTTTACCCTCTGAAAGGGCTTTTGCGTTGTCCATAATACCGTCGATATCAGCCTTATAAACGTAGGCGTCAATCTCGCCGTCAACCTCAGGAAGAACCTTCTGTGAGTTTGTTGCATAGTAGGTTACGGTGTCAGCTTCTCTGCCTGTATTATACTCGTAGGTAACAGTTACAAGAGCATCGCCCTTTTCGTCAGCGTTTGCTTCACCGCGGCAAGGAATAAGTGCAATATCCTCAAAAAGAATACGGAAGTAGCCTTCTTCGACTTCTTTGTCGCCGTATTTTACGGAAACTTCAGAAACAGAGGTATCGTTGCCATCTTCGTCCACACTTTCGGTAACAACCGTTTCAACGGTAAAGCTGTAGCTCTCGGTGCCATTTGAAAGGGTCATACCCTTAATGGCGGAATACGAGGGAGCAAAAGCGTACTCGCTTCTTAAAGACTCCATTGTAACCTCAGCCCAGCGGATTTTTTCGGCGAGGATTACATATACAATGTCGCCTTCCTCATCCATAAGGTAAACCTTACCCTCTGCATCAGGCTCTGAACAAAGCATAGAAACGTATAACTCTTTTTCCGCACCCTCTGCATCTGTGTACTCATACTGAGCCTTTACGGTTGCATAAGGGTTATCTAAACCTAAGGACTTAAGGGTAGCGTCATCAGGATTTGCAAAAGCTACGCTTTCGGCAGTAAGGCTTTTAATAGAACCAACAATCTCTGAGCCTACAGTTGAATTTACAACTTTATCATCATGAGATGTCATAATATAATAACCGTTTAAAGAGCCGTCAGGAGCGTGCTCAATAGTAACCTCCTCGGCAAGGTGAGTACCGCCTAAAGT
The DNA here is from genome assembly GCA_017456845.1 of Ruminococcus sp. Lineage (GTDB taxonomy): Bacteria > Bacillota > Clostridia > Oscillospirales > Acutalibacteraceae > Ruminococcoides. The sequence goes on along the minus strand of JAFTIP010000047.1, from coordinate 20,327 downwards.
GATATAGGTAAAGTCCTCGTCAGAAACCGTACTATATTCGGAGCGAATGAGAGAATCAAACATATCGTTAAGGTTAAGAAACAGAACGTCAACGTCACTCTTAAGAACCGAGAACACAGAGTCGCAACCCTCAAGCATAACGTAGGTATAGGTTTCGCCGGGGCCGTTGTCGCCTAAATAAAGCTTAACGTAACTGCCATCAGTAAACTTAGCTGTAGCTGTTACCACAGGATTATCAAGACCGTAGTCAGCCTTGTTTTCGCCGGTTGCATCCACAACGCCAACCATCTCAAGGGTAGAAATAGCACTGCCGATCATTGCTACGTTTGTGTCGTTAAGAGCATAATTTTCAAAGCCAACCAAAGTATAGCTTGTGGCACCATCAGCATTTGTAGAGCAGCTGAAAACGTAGTTGCCTGCGTTGTTTTCAATTTTAATTTCCTTAAGGTCTGCAGGAAGCATATCAACGAGAGAACCAACAACGTTTTCCTTTGCCTCGCCTTTTTCGTTTACAGGAACCTTTACTGTACGAACACCGCTTTCGTCCACTGTAGCGTCAAGGCTGTTAAACTCTTTGGGAACATATTCATTCTCACCTGAGTCGGAAGGCAAAAAAATCAAAAGCAAAACAATGCCCACAATCAAAACTAAAGCAACAAGGCCTATAATAAAGCCTATTTTTGTGCGTTTGTTCATTATCTGTTCTTCCTCCTTACCCATACTACAATACCAAGAGCAAAAATTCCCAGAGGAATAACTGCAACGAAGATTACAAACACAGCAACCTGCTGAGCAGATGTAACTGTAAGTGTTTCGTAGCCTAACTGTACGCTCTCAACAACAATAGCCTGAGCCTCGTTGCCTAAGGTTTCATTGAAAATGTTCACAAAGTAAGAAGCGTTGTTGAAGTTAGAGGATAAAACTGCATCCTGACTTACTCCGTCATAAGAGCCCCATACAACAAAGTTAGAAACCTTGCTCATATCGTCGTTGCCCTTCTTGGAAAGAACAGCGTAATTATAAGCTTCGCCTGTGCTCTTTTCATACACAGGCTCTTCTGTGCTTTTGTTTAAAAGCATAAGGTCTGCTGTTTCAGATGAAGTAAGCAAGGGAGCAGCTGCCTTTTCGTCTGTAATTTCAACAGCCATAGAGAAAGGCATAATCAAAGGCAGAGCCGAAGTCTTAAGGTCCTCGGTAAAGGTTTCGTCTGCATAATTTACAATACTTGTAAGCTGAGGTGTAGAGCTGCCTGAAAGTGCCATTGTAAGGTCGTTTTCGTAGATATATGCCTTTCTTACCTTCATACCCCACTGCTCTAAGAGAAGGTCCATATTATCAGTTGACTCGGTAAAATCAAAGGGAACGTAAACAAAGGTTTTACCGTAGTCACCGCCGTTTTCGAGCCAGTTGTTGATTTTTTCACTCTGCTCGTTTGTAATATCTACAGAAGGCGCAACCATTAATAAAGCATCAATATCTTCTGAAAGCTCCTCAGTAAGGAGATTAAGGTACTGAACATCATATGCATTATCCTTTAATAGCTCCACTAAAGCCAAATATGCAGAATAATTCTGGTGCTGTTCGTTCAAAAATTCGCTGTTACCTGTAGAAACAGCAATCTTAAGAGTATCTGTAGCTGTAAGCCTTTGGGCTGTTTTAAGAACGCTCTGCTCTATGCTCTGATTATCAATAACATTCATACCATAATAGTATGCATACTCCTGACTGAATGAGAAAATATCATCCACTGTGAGCATTTCGTATCGGTCGCCGGACTCTATAAGAATAAGGTTATCGGTAGATGTCCAGTCAATATCAGGATACTGTGCGGAAAGCTTGGAAGCAGAAGATGCAGAAATATCCTTATACTCTAAATTAAAGTTTTCGTAAACCGACATTTCTCTCAAAAGCTTATTTACCTGATAATAGTAAGAGTTAGAGCCTGAATCATCACTTCTGCCCGAAAAAGCCTCTTCGGTAGTTAAAACAGTAACTTTAAGCTCGTTTTCCATATATTTAAGGTATTCCTTGGTAGTAGCGTTTAAGCTGTAAGCACCCTTGGAGGTAACATCTGCCTCTAAAGAAGGAAAACGGTTAACCAAAACGCCTGCAAGAATGTTAACGCCGACTACAATCAGAAGCACCACAATAATTACTGCGGCATTTACAAGCTTTCTTTGTTTTAAGGAAAGTCTCTTTTTGTTATTCATTTTCAAACCCTCCTTAAATCAAGCCCAACGCTTTCTGTCCAACACACGATTGGTAAGGAACAGGAAGAAGGCAATAAAGCTTAAGAAGAAAACAAAGTCAACGGGGCTTAAAACTCCGCTGATGAAGTTTTCATAGTGAGATGTTACAGAAAGCTTTTCAAGAACAGTAGCATTTATGCTTGTACCGAAAAGTGTGTTGATAAAATTCTCAACCGCACCAACAATTGAATCATAAAGCATAATAACAAGGCCTGCGGCAATACCAACAACAGCGGCAATAATCTGATGCTCCGTTAAAGACGAAAACAGAAGATTCATAGAAAGTAAAGCTGCACCTAAAAGTAAAATGCCGAAAAGTGCACCCAAAAGCTGACCCCATGCAATGGTTGCACCGGTTACAGCCATAAGAACAAGTGCATCGAAAATAAATACCATATTACACATTGTGTAAAGCGAAAGGGCACTTAAGTATTTACCCAGCACAACTTCCCAAAGCCCAACAGGAGCCGTGAAAAGTGCCTGGTCGGTGTGCTGACGCTTTTCTTCGGCAAAACTCTTCATTGTAATAAGCGGAACTAAGAAAAATACAACGTAAAGCATATAATTGATTACGTTAACAAGGGCATTTGTACCGCCGTTAAAGCATATCATCCAGAAAAAGAAGCCCGAAAACAAAAGATAAAGGGCTAAAACTATGTAGCCTAAGGTTGAGTTAAAGTAAGAGCTAAGCTCTTTTTTGAAAATTGCAAGCATCAGTTCTTACCTCCTTTGCCCTGATAAGTGGGAGTAGTAAGAGTAAGGAACATTTCCTCTAAGCTCATACCTGCATCCCTCATCTGTAAAATAGGACAGCCTGCCTTTGCAAGTGCACGGAAAACACCGCGGCGGATGTCAGTATCCTTTTTATACTCAACAGAATAATCGCAAACATTTTCATCCTGCCTGTCGCCGCGTCTTACCTTGGTAACACCGTCAACAGAGCTGATAGCAGAAATAACGGAGGCGGAGTTACCCTCAACTGTAAGTAAAAGTCTCATTTCATTTGACTTCATATAAGCAATCTTATCAGTAGCTTCGTCAGCAGCAATCTCGCCCTGAGAGATAACCACTATTCTGTCACAAACTGCACTTACCTCTGAAAGTACGTGAGAAGAGAAAATAACAGCGTGTTTTTTACCTAAGTTCTTGATAAGCGCACGCATTTCGATAATCTGCTTGGGGTCAAGGCCAACTGTAGGCTCATCCAGAATAATTACGGGAGGATTGCCCACCAAAGCCTGAGCAACGCCAACACGCTGACGGTAACCCTTAGAAAGATTGCGGATAACTCTGTCGCCGATTGCATCAACACCGCAAAGCTTCATAATTTCAGCAAGGTGCTCTTCTTTAGGAAGCGTTACCTTTTTAAGCTCATACATAAAGTTAAGATATTTTTTAACCGTCATATCCTGATATACAGGAGGAAGCTCAGGAAGATAACCAATTCTCTTTTTAGCTTCCTTAGGGTCGTCTACAATGTCGTAACCGTCAATGGTAACTGTACCTGACGTGGCTGAAAGATAGCCTGCAATAATATTCATAGTGGTGGATTTACCTGCACCGTTGGGTCCTAAGAAGCCTAAAACTTCGCCAACGTTTGCGGTAAAGCTGATGTTCTTTACAGCATCAATATTGCCGTAGCTTTTCACCAGATTTTTAACCTCTACCATTCTGAATTCACTCTCCTTTTATTTTGTGTGTGAGGTGCGTAGTCCGAGAACATAAACCGCCAACGGCAATTTGCATACAGGCAAATTTCGTGATCCGGTAGATATTCGAGGAGTTACGTAGCACCAACGAGGCATGATATTTTGGGTGCCGATACTTACTAACTTAAGAGCACAAACTCTACCCCATAATAATGTATTATTAATTATATAATAAAACAAAGATAAATGACAGCCCTTTTGTTAAAAATCAGCCATACATCACAAAGTTTATCAATTATACACAAATCGTGAGCTTTATTTTCAAGCAAAACAGAGACAGAAAAAAGCAGGGAAGGCAACAAACCTTCCCTGCTTAATAATTTTACAGGTAAATTATTCTATTTATCAGAGAAGGCCTGCAATCTTCTTCTGAATTGTTGTAGCGTCACGAACGTTAACCTTGCCGTCTTCGTTGAAGTCTGCAAGAGGAAGAACCTCGTCGCTTAATGTTGCAATTTTTGCAAGGTGCTTCTGAATAGCTGTAGCATCACGGATGTTAAGCTTACCATCACCGTTTACGTCGCCAAGCTCAAACTCAGAAACTGCAGTTGTAACAACGTAGTAGCTGAAATGCTCTGTTGTGAACACCATAAAGCCGTCAACAAACTCAGCTTCCATATCTGTAAGTGTACCGTCGTCTTCAAAGCGGTAAACCTTAGCTGTTTCGTCGTCACAGGGAATCTTAACTGTTACTTCACCGTCAGGCTGAACTGCTTCGCCGTCCTCAACAAGAGTAATGTCATAGAACATAAAAACCTGCTCGCCGGAAAGCTTAAGGTTAACCTCGTCAAACTTAATCTTCTCTGTAACCTCAACTACTGAGAGAGTAGCGTTTGTAATTGCCTCAACAACAATCTGAGTTGTTTCGTCCTTCTGGGACTGGAACTTGGGAGGCTCTTCGCCGAGGATTTCTACATAGAAATAGTACTCGTACTCATCACCGTTGTTGTCAACCCAGTTAACGAAAACCTTGCATTCACCGGGCTCAGAGCTGTCGAAGCCACTGAAAGTATAGCCGTCGATTTCAACAACAGAATCGTCAGAATAAACAGCCTCAATCTTAAAGCCGTCGGGATTGAACTCGTCGCCTGTAGCATACTGGGTCTGATGCTCAGAATCCTCAGCAAAGCGGATATAATCAATACCGCGAACGTAAACTTCAAATGTTAACTCAGCACCGCTTAAGGTCTCTGCCTTAAGCTCTACTGTTTCATTCCAGAAACTTGTTTTAATCTCATCGCCGTCTACAGAAACAACCATATCGTTGCTTGATGTAAGCTTAATACACTCGTTTGCGTCAACAGGCTCAAGCTCAAACTCAATCTTATAAGTCTTTTCTTCCTCAAGGATAAGCTTTGTAGCGCCGTCCTTAAGCTTGATTGTCTCAACGTCTGTTACGTTGTCAACGAAATTAAAGCCGCCATTATTAGCATACTCTTCTACATAAGAGCCGGACTGGCTGTAGATGGTTGTCTTAGAAGGATAAGAGAAAGCTATGTCGGAAATTTCTGTTGCAGATTCGGGGATAACAACATCTGTAAGCTCAATACAGTTTACAAAAGCGTTGCTTTCGATTTTCTCAATACCCTTAGGAAGCTTAATATCCTTAAGGCCGTAGCACTCTGCAAAAGTATCCTCGAGAATCTCTTTTACACTATAGTCTGCAAAAGTTACTTCTGTAAGATTTTCACAAGCGTAGAAAGCACCGCTGCCTAAAACTCTTACAGCCTGAGGAATAGAAACCGCTTCTAAAGAAGTACAGTTATTGAAAACATCTCTTCTGATGTACTTTACTGTTGCGGGAATTTCAACACCCTTAAGTGCTGTGTCGCCCATGAAAAGCTCTGCTTCCATTTCCTCAAGGTTAGCAGGAAGCTTAACGTCTGTTAAAGCCTCATTTTCGGCAAGTGCACCCTCGCCCAAAGTAGCATCAGGATTTTTAACCTCAAAGCTTGTTAAGCTGTCACAGTTCTTATATGCTCTGTTGCCAATTTTTACAATATTCTCGTCAAGTACAACGCTCTCTAAAGAAGCTGCTGTATTAAATGCATTTGAACCAATTTCAACAACAGTTGAGGGAATTGTGATATCTTTAAGGTTAACTGCACACTCAAAAGCACTGCCTTCGATAACTGTTACGCCCTCGGGAATAACTATTTTCTCAAGACCTGTACAACCGCGGAAAAGATACTCTGCTACCTGAGTTGTGCCTTCCTCAAATGTAACTGTTTTCAGGTTTTCGCAAAGTAAGAAAGGACCATCTGCTACAGAATACTCTATACCATTTAAAGTATAGTCTGCAGAGCTAAAGGAATAGTCGCCCTTGTCAAGAGACTTGGGAATATTAATAGACTCAATTGCAGTTCTTGCAAAAGCGGAAGTGCCAAGGAAAGTAAGACCCTTTGAAAGCTCTACTTCTTTTAAAGATACACAATTAGCAAATGCCTGTGAATTTATGCTTGTTACATGGTCAGGAATATCAACGCTCTTAAGCCTTAAGCAATCCCTAAAAGCAGCACCCTCAATAACGGTTACGGTATCGGGAATTGTAATTTCCTCAAGACCTGTACAACCACGGAAAAGATGCTCGGCAATCTGAGTTGTGCCTTTCTCGAATGTAACTGTTTTTAAATTGTCACAAAGAGCAAAGGGGCCTACGCTTATATCGTACTCTACACCATCAAAAACGTAATTCTTACTGCCGAAGTAGTAGTCGCCCTTGTCAAGTGAACGGGGAATTTCGATAGACTCAATGGCGGTTCTTGCAAAAGCAGATTCGCCAATTGTGCTAAGTGCTTTGGAAAGCTCTACATCCTTTAAGGACACACAGTCAGCAAACGCATTTGCCTCAATTTTTGTAACAAAATCAGGAATATCAATGCTTTTAAGATTCAAGCAATAAGCAAAAGCTCCGTTTTCGATTATGGTTACAGTGTCTGGAATTGTAATTTCCTCAAGACCTGTACAGCCGCGGAAAAGGTACTGAGCAATCTGAGTAGTACCTTTCTCGAATGTAACTGTCTTTAAGTTGTCGCAAAGCACAAAGGGACCAATACCTACAGAATATTCTACACCATTTACAACGTAGCTACCTGTAGAATAAGAATAGTCTCCCTTGTCGAGAGCCTTAGGAATCTCAATGGACTCAATAGCAGTTTCACCAAAAGCACCTGCTCCTAAGAAAGTAAGGCTTTTAGGAAGCTTAACATCTTTAAGTGCAGTACATCCCCTAAATGCATTGCTATTAATTTCAACAATAGTCTCGGGGAATGCTACGGCTGTAATAGTTGTGTTATCCTCAAACGCTCTGGTGCCAACAGCTGTAACTGTAGCGTCACCAAGAGTATCAGGAATAACAATCTCTGTAGCTTCGCCTGTGTAGCCTGTGATGGTAGCCTTACCATCAGTAGCTACTGTGTACTTAAAGCCGTCATCGGTTGTAAACTCTTCAGCGGCACTTACTGCCATAACGGGCAGAGAAGCCACAAGAATAAGAGCACTAAGAATCACAGCTAAAAGCTTCTTTGTGATTTTCATAATATATATCCTCCTTTATTTTTTATCAGCATAAACAATAGCACTTTACCAAAATGAAGTCAATATTTATGCGTGATATTTGTACATATGAAAGAATTTTTGCTCCTCATTTTTATCTTATTTTAGCTGAAAATATAGGCAGAATTTATTTTTATATCCCTTTTTTACTATTTATAAGAAATATAGGAATATAATATTCTGCATAATATGCAACTATATAAGATGTTATGATTAACTATCCCCCTTAAAATAAAAAAGTGCGCAGCCGAAGCTACGCACTGCAAAAATGCATAACTCCAATTGCTGCTACACAAGTTTTCGGCTCCAAAAAGGTGCGGAAAAACAGAGATGCACTTTCACCTTGTTTAAAATGCACCTTTAGAGCCAAAATATTCAAAAACTTGTGTAGCCTTTATATTATATCACAAGGATATTAAGTTATCAAGGGTCAGATAAAAGCTTTGCTTTCATATATTCGGCACCCTCATTTAATACTAAGGATTTCTGCCGTGACTATATATTACCAAAACAAAACTGCAAAATATATAACATCTTCGGCAAAATAAATCCCCTTATTTTACCAAAAAAGAAAAGACACCGCAGTTTACACCTGCGATGCCTTACGATTTTCATATTTTTCTTTATCAATCTTACCCTCACCCATCATCTTTTCACACCAAAGCTGCAAAGCTTCAACGGTAAGAGAAATTCGGTCAAGCTCTTTTTGTATGTAAATAAAGTCGTCAAGCTCGTCATCGCCGATTTTGCCGTCAGCTAAAATCTCCATAAGGCGAGCCTTTCTGCCCTGCATTGTATCCAGAGAAACAACCATATTTACCACAATCTCGTGGATATTATCCTTAAGCTTAACCTCTGGCACATACTCCTGACCTATTCTGCACTCCTTCGCACAATAATGGTTGCAAAGGTGCGGAGCATTATATCCCTTGGAAAGAGCATAAATGTCTTCGGGCTGAATAGTAACGCTTTCGTCCTCAATTTTAACAAGGCGATACTCCGTCATACCCTCATTCGCCATAAGCTCAGCGGCGGCCGCACGGCTTAAACCGAGCGCCTCGCGGGTAGTCTGATAAATATTTTTATTTTCCTTAACTGAAACCTTGCCCATAATCATCGCTCCAAAATAAATATAAATTTATTTTAGCACGGATTGGAATTTAAAACAAGAGCTTAAAGGGAAGGAATAAACGGTGTTACACAGCCTCTGGGGCAAGCCGCAACACATTTTCCGCAGGCAGTACATTTTTTGGGGTCAACTTTTGCATGGAAGTTTTTAACCTCAATGGCACCTTCCTCACAAACCTTAACGCACTTCATACAGCCTATACAACCCACGTTGCAGTCCTTTCGGGTCATTGCACCCTTGTGAAGATTACGACATCTTACCAACGCCTGTTCTTTAATAGGAACAAGGGAAATAAGCCCCTTAGGGCATGCAGCCGTACAAATTCCGCAACCTCGGCAATTTTCGCTGATAACTCTGGCAACCCCGTTGCAAACCTCAATAGCACCATAGGGGCAAGCCTTCATACAGTCGCCCAAACCCATGCATCCGTAAACGCAGGAGCTTAAGTTACCCACTAAGTTTGTAGCACTACGGCAATTCTGAGCGCCCTGATATTTAAAGCGTCTCTCGGTATTATCCTTACTGCCAAGGCAACGGACAACTGCAATTTTCTGCTCAACGTCGCCGGCTTCAACGCCCATAATTTCGCCAAGCTTAACGGCAACGTCTTTGCCGCCTACGGGGCAAAGATTAACCTCAGCAGTCCCTGCAACAATAGCCTTTGCATAAGCTCGGCAACCTGAAAATCCGCAAGCACCGCAGTTAGCGCCCGGAAGTTCATTCCTCACTGCATCAACCTTTTCGTTTGTGGGCACAGCCATAACAATGGAAGCTATGGCAAGCACAACGCCGATAATAAGGCCGATTCCCGATACAATTAATATAGCAAGAAGAATTTCATTTGGCATAATTACTCTCCTCCTTAACCTAAACCTAACATATTGTCAACAATTCCTGCAAATCCTAAAAAGCTAAGAGAAACAAGAGAAGCCGCAACAAGTGTAATAGGCAGGCCCTTTAATGACTTGGGAATATCGGCAGTTTCAAGTCTGCCTCTTACGCCTGCAAACATTACCATTGCCAAGAGGAAACCTATACCTGCACCCAAAGCATTAATAAGAGCATGGCCAAAACCATAGTTTACACCGCTTTTTTCAATAACAAGCATTGTAACGCCTAAAACCGCACAGTTTGTGGTAATAAGGGGCAGATAAATGCCAAGGGAGCGATAAAGCACACGCATATATTTTTTGAGCACAATCTCAACCAGCTGAACAAGACCTGCAATAACAAGAATAAACACAATGGTCTGCAGATAATCAAGACCCGCAGGCACTAAAAGATACATATAAATAGGATATGTAACTGCAGTTGCAAGCACCATAACAAAGGTAACCGCCCCGCTCATACCCACAGCAGTATTAAGCTTTTTGGAAACACCAAGGAATGGGCAGATTCCCAAAAATTTTGCCAGAACGTAGTTTTCGGTAAGAATGGCCGCCAGAAAAACGGCAATAAGACCTTTAATCATCAAGCTTATCCCCCTTACCTAAAACAGTACAGCTTCCTTTCATAGGGCAAGCGGCACAGCCACCCGCGTTTTTAGCGGTTTTGCCGCCGTTAAGCTTATTTGCTAACGCAATAAGCATACCAAAAACAAAGAACCCTCCCGGAGGAAGCAGGAAAATAACAATATTAAGTGCAGGAATAATTTCAATTCCAAACCAAGTGCCTGCACCCAAAAGCTCTCTTATAGAGCCCATTAGCAGAAGCGCCGCCGTAAAGCCTATTCCCATTCCCAAGCCATCAAGCATTGAGGGCACAACAGGATTTTTGCTTGCAAACATTTCGGCTCTTCCCAAGATTATGCAGTTTACAACAATAAGAGGCAGGAAAATTCCCAAACTCTCGTCAATAGACGGCGCAAAGGCTTTAACAAGCATCTGCACAATGGTAACAAAGGTAGCGATAATGGTGATGTAAGCAGGAATTCTCACCTTATCAGGAATAACTTTTCGAAGTGCAGAGATAACAGCATTGGAGCCGATAAGCACAATAGTCGCCGCCAATCCCATGCCGATAGCATTGGAAGCGGCAGTAGTAACTGCCAATGTGGGGCAAGTACCCAGCACAAGAGTCAGAACGGGGTTTTCCTTAATAATACCCTTGGTAACTTCTTTTAAATATCCTTTACACGCCATTAAAGCTCACCTCCCTCAACAAGTGACCTATAAATATTTACCGCTTCATTTACAGCATTTGTAACGGCATTTGACGTAATGGTAGCACCTGTAATAGCATCAATTCTGCCGTCACCGCCGCCTGTGCCGTCTTTAACTACAGAAAAGCCGGAAGCGGTAATATCCTGATTATATTCTTTTCTGAAGCTCTCGCCGGTAGCATTTGCACCAAGTCCTGGAGTTTCAGAGTGGCTTAAAATCTCAACTCCTGTTACTTTGCCAAGGGCTGTTTCGCCCTCAAAAGCAATACCAACCATAACCTGAACATCTCCGCCATATCCCTTTGAGATAACGGGAATCGCATAGCCGATTACTTCGCCCGACTCGTTCAGAGCTTTATAAACCTCAATTTCAAGTCCCTTTTCCCCCTCAAAGCTTACAGCATCAGGGCAAACGGCAAACATAGCTTCCTGTGATTTTTTAAGCTCATTTGCGGCAATAGGCTCTTTGGTAAGGGCATTTGTGCCCGCTAAAAGTGCTGACACAATAAGGCAGATAACAAAAAGAGTAATTGTGGGGACTAAAATATCCTTAAACTTTATTTTCATACCTTCTCCCCCTTTTTTCTGCTCTCACCAAAAGCACGGGGCTTTGTGAGGTTTTCAATATGAGGAACAAGAATATTCATAAGTAAAATTGCAAAGGAAACGCCCTCAGGAAGGTTTGAGTAGGTGCGGATAAGCATTGTAAGCACACCTAAACCTACGCCAAATATCACCTTGCCCCATTTTGTAATGGGAGAAGTAACATAATCAGTAGCCATAAACACAGCGCCCAGCATAATACCGCCCGACATAAGCTGATATAAGGGGTCTAAGCCTAAAATAAGGCTCATAACCGCCGCTGTGCCTAAGTACACAACGGGTATAATGGGAGAAATAATGCGACGAGCAACAAGGTAAATACCGCCTAAAAGGATTGCTAACGTACAAATCTCACCCATTGAGCCGCCAATATTGCCAAGGAAAAGGTCAAGATATGAATATGTACCCTCAGCGGCAGCTAATGGTGTAGCCGAAGTAACACCATCAACGGAGTCCATAAAACAAGTATTTGTCCATGTGGTCATTGCAGTCGGAAAAGAAACCATAAGTACAACTCTTGCGGCAATGGCAGGGTTAACAAAATTATATCCGATACCGCCAAACATCTGCTTAACAACCACAATGGCAACCACACAGCCGAAAACTGCAATAAAGGGGTTGATATCTACTGGCAGGTTAAGTGCCAGTAAAAGACCCGTAACCACTGCCGATAAATCAGTAATTGTATTTTTACGCTTCATAACCTTTCGGCATATGTACTCTGTAAGCACGCAGGTAGCCACACAGATAAAGGCAAGAAGCAAAGCTTTAAACCCAAAGTATACCACAGCCATTATTAAAGCAGGCATCAAGGCGATTATTACGTCAAGCATAACTCCTGTTGTGGTTTTTTTACTTCTTAAATGGGGCGATGAGGAAACAAACAGCTTCATTTTTTTACCTCAGCTCCTTTCTCTTTCTTGGCTTCTTCTCTTAAAATTGCCTTGCCAAGACGGATACTCTGCACAATATAACGCTGAGCAGGACAGGCAACTGTGCAACAGCCGCACTCCATACAAGTCATTGTGTTGTACTCTTTAAGCACATCAACCTGATTTTTCTTGGCGGCCAAGGCAATTTTTGTAGGCACAAGTCCCATAGGGCAGGCATCAACGCACTTGCCGCAACGAATACAAGAGCCGCCCTTGGCAGTTGAAGCCTCTTTTTCATTAAATGCAATAATTGCATTATTCTGCTTTAAAACAGGTGCCGTATCTTCAAAAAGTGAGATACCCATCATCGGGCCGCCCATTAAAAGCTTGGCACACTCTTCTTTATATCCTCCGCAAAGCTCAATAAGCTTATTTATAGGAGTTCCAATAGGAACTATTACGTTCTGAGGATTCTTTATTGCACTGCCGTCAACGGTGAGCCTCTTATTCACTAAGGGCATACCGGTTTTAAGATACTCTGCAACAAAAGCAACTGATGCAACATTCATTACAACACAACCAACGTCAGAGGGAAGTTTGCCTGTAGGCACAACTCTGCCTGTGCAGGCTTTGATAAGCACCTTCTCAGCACCCTGAGGATAGCTTGACTTTAAAGGAAGCACTCTTACCACATCATCGGGGTCGTATTTATCATTATCAGCCATTTCTTTTAAAAGCTTAATGGCATCGGGCTTATTTTTTTCAACGCCGATAATTACTCTTTTAACTCCTAAAATATCCTTAACAGCATAAATGCCCGAAAAAACATTCCAGCTGTTCTCAAGAACCTCTCTATGGTCTGTGGTAATATAAGGCTCGCACTCAGCACAGTTAATAAGCAATGTGTCAATTTCTTTATCTTCAGGCACATTGAGCTTTACATGGGCAGGAAAACCTGCACCGCCAAGGCCTACAAGACCTGAAGCACGAACAGCCTTTAAAAAATCCGCTTTATTTTCAACCACAGGCGGTTTAATGGCAGGGTCTTTCTCAAAAAGACCGTCAGAGGTTATAACCACAGCCTCTGAAACCACTCCGTTTGGCAAGGTGATATAAATAATATCCTTTACCTCGCCTGACACCGACGAATGCACAGGCGCTGATACAAAGGCATCCGAGTCACCTACTACGGTGCCCACAAATACCTTGTCGCCTTTACCTACAACTGCTTTACAATGTGCACCGATATGCTGAGACATAGGAATAATAACCTCAGGAATATCTTTAAGCTCAACGCTTTCGCAGGTTGCCGTATTTTTTCTGTGGGGCACCTTGGCACCGCCTTTAGTAAAAAAAGGCTTTTTAGGGAATTTAAGCTCTTCTCTGTTCAAAGTTATCGCCTCCCGAATATATGGCAGTAAATTTGCCGAAATTGTTAAATTTTAGACAAATTTACTAAAATTTCATTATAATTCATAGTAATTATACAGCATAAATTAAGGATTTTCAATAAGCTTAACAATAAAATATATAAGAAAACTATTGGAAATAGCATAAAAATATTCCTTTTTGCAAAGGATATTCTTAAAAAACCAAGGGGAGTATTACATTGACCATATTCAATGCGTTCTGGGTAGGCGGTTTAATCTGCCTTTTTGCTCAGCTTTTAATTTCTAAAACCAAGCTGACTCCTGCGAGAATTCTTGTGGGTTTAGTTGTATTAGGCGTAGCTTTGGGCGGTATCGGCATAATGGAGCCTATTAAAAAATTTGCAGGCTCAGGTGTAACCGTGCCTCTTCTGGGTTTTGGCGATTTAATGGCTCAGGGAGTTAAAGAAGCAATAGGCCAAAACGGTGCCTTGGGCATTTTAACAGGAGGCTTAACCGCAGGTGCCGCAGGAATTGCTTTGGTAATCGTTTTAGGAGTAATTGCCGCATTGCTTTGCAAGCCAAAAGATAAATAATAAAGCAAATACCGACTTGAAAACCTTAAAGTAATGTTGTATAATTGTTATTTGTGAGAATATGTTTCTCGGAGGTACGTTATGACTAAACGGGGTTTTAACAACGACAAATACATCAAAACGCAGTCTGCCTGTATCAAGGAGCGAATCAGACAGTTCGGCGGCAAGCTTTATCTGGAGTTTGGCGGCAAGCTTTACGACGATAATCACGCTGCAAGAGTCTTACCCGGCTTTCAGCCTGACTCAAAGCTTCAGATGCTTATGGAGCTCAAGGATAAGGCAGAAATCGTTATTGTAATAAACGCAGGCGATATCGAGAAAAATAAGGTAAGAGGCGACTTGGGCATTACATATGACCTTGACACCTTAAGGCTTATTGATATTTTCCGCGGTGTTGGTCTTTTTGTAGGCAGTGTTGTACTTACCTGCTACCACAACCAGCCTGCGGCAACAGCTTTTCAGAAAAGGCTTGAAAACCTTGGCATAAAAGTTTATCGCCACTACCCCATTGCAGGTTATCCCTCTAATATCGACCTTATTGTAAGTGACGACGGCTACGGCAAGAACGAATATATCGAAACTGAAAAACAGCTTGTTGTGGTTACTGCACCGGGTCCCGGAAGTGGCAAAATGGCTGTGTGCCTTTCTCAGCTTTATCACGACCATAAGCGTGGTATCGAGGCAGGTTACGCAAAGTTTGAGACCTTCCCCATCTGGAATTTACCTTTAAAGCATCCCGTTAATATGGCGTATGAGGCGGCTACTGCCGACCTTAACGACGTTAATATGATTGACCCCTATCACTTTGAGGCATATGGTGAAACCACCGTTAACTACAACCGTGATGTTGAAATTTTCCCTGTTCTTTCGGCAATGTTTGAGCAGATTTTAGGCGAAAGCCCTTATAAATCCCCCACCGATATGGGTGTAAATATGGCTGGCAACTGCATTGAGGACGACGAAGCAGTACGTGCCGCCGCAAATCAGGAGATTATCCGCCGCTATTACACCGCACTTTGCAATCGCAAGCAGGGTATCGGCTCTGACGGCGAGGTGTTTAAGTTAGAGCTTCTTATGAAACAGGCAGGCGTAACTGCTGATGACCGCCCTGTTATTGAAAAAGCACTTAACAAGTCTGAAGAAACAAACGGTGAGCCTGCGGCAGCTATTGAAATGCCCGACGGCACTATTATTACAGGCAAAACCTCTTCCCTTCTGGGTGCATCCTCTGCGGCTCTTTTAAATGCTCTTAAATACTTAGGCGGAATTGATGACGAAATTCATCTTATTTCCCCCACTATTATTGAGCCCATTCAGAAATTAAAGGTTGGCCATCTTGGAAATCGCAACCCCAGACTTCACATTGACGAGGTTCTTATTGCACTTTCAATCTGTGCCGCAACTGACGACAAAGCTCAGCTTGCATTAGACCAGCTTGAGGGCCTTAAAGGTTGCGAAGCTCACGCAACGGTAATCTTAGCAAGCACAGACGAAAAGATGTTCAAAAAGCTTGGTGTAAACCTTACCTGCGAGTCAAAATACCAGACAAAGAAATTATATCGCCGCTAACCGTCAGCCACGGTGGGCAATTCCCGCCTTTGTCTAAAAATATCAATCCCCGTCGTTAATAAAACGACGGGGATTTTTATAGATATATTTAGCCTAAGTTTGAGTCAATTATTTCATTATTTACTGAACATTCTAATATAGGAAGTTCTGTACCTTTTTCTATTGACTGCTTAAACTTATTTACAATAGCAGGCGCAAAGGAAATTCCACAAGTTAGTAAACCAGCAAAAACCTCAAGAACAATTTTCGCAACGTGCTCACGATTACCTTTGATAGCTTCTTCACACCTTGCTTTTGACTTAGCTTCACTTTCCGCAAGGGCATCGAGTTTCTTTAGTTTCTCATCAGCAGAAAGATTTTTATCATTAACAATAATATTACGCATCTCTGTGTATGTATCGCTAACACCTTTATTTAATTCATTTACACCTTGCGCATATTTTTCAGCATCGCTTGCTTCAACCACAGTCTTAGTCATATCCGAAACACTTTTTATCATTTCCATTGCAGCTTTAATTATAGCAGGATTCATTTTGTTGTTTTTTCCTCCAGTGTTTTTCTTTGTTGAGTTCTTTTTCATTGCATCAACTCCCCACCATTACTAAAAATTATAACATACCATACTATACAAATCAATATAATATAGTCCATTATCGCCCCTACAATAAACCTATATCAAAACAACAACGCCCTGAGGTTTCCCTCAGGGCGTAATTTTATTTATGATACTTTCCTCAGATAAGGAACATAGGGGCTAAATAAATCAGCCTTCTGCTCTCTTCTTGAGCTCTGCGTATCTTTCCTCAGCTGCCTTAGCTGCCTTCTCGAAGAGAGCCTCAGCTCTGTCGGG
Organism: Ruminococcus sp.; assembly: GCA_017456845.1. Taxonomy (GTDB): domain Bacteria; phylum Bacillota; class Clostridia; order Oscillospirales; family Acutalibacteraceae; genus Ruminococcoides. The sequence goes on along the minus strand of JAFTIP010000047.1, from coordinate 3,667 downwards.
GAAGGAGCGTGTGAGAGAGGAGTAACGAGCCTCGTTGAGGATAAAGTCACGGTAAGAAGCGTTAGGCTCCTTGCTGTCGAGGATGAAGGGGTTCTTACCCTCAGCCTTGAGTCTGGGGTCATAACGGAAGTTGTTCCAGTAACCGCACTCAACAGCCTTAGCCATTTCCTTCTGGCAGTTAACCATACCGCCCTTGATGGAGTGCATCTCACAGGGAGCATAGCCGATGATGAGAGAAGGACCGTTGTAAGACTCAGCTTCCTTGATTGCCTTAAGTGTCTGGTTCATATCAGCACCCATAGCGATCTGAGCTACGTAGATGTAGCCGTAGGAGATAGCGATGTCAGCAAGGCTCTTCTTCTTGATGTCCTTACCAGCAGCAGCGAACTGAGCAACCTGACCGATGTTGGAAGCCTTGGAAGCCTGACCGCCTGTGTTGGAGTAAACCTCAGTATCGAATACCATGATGTTTACATCTTCGCCTGTAGCGAGAACGTGGTCAACACCGCCGAAGCCGATGTCGTATGCCCAACCGTCGCCACCGAGAATCCATACAGACTTCTTGGAGAGGAACTCTTTGCTCTCAAGGATTTCCTTGGAGAGGTCGCAACCGCACTTCTCGAGCTCTGCAACAAGAGCATCTGTAGCAGCTGTGTTCTTCTCGCCATCCTCAAGAGTTGCAAGGTACTCGTCTGCAGCAGCCTTAAGCTCAGCTGTAGCACACTCTGCCTCAGCAACTGCCTTAACCTGCTCAATGAGTCTTGCACGGATAGCCTTCTGGCCGAGGTACATACCTAAGCCGTGCTCTGCGTTATCTTCGAAGAGGGAGTTAGCCCATGCAGGACCCTGACCCTTAGCGTTAACTGTGTAGGGAGATGTAGCAGCAGGACCGCCCCAGATAGAGGAACAACCTGTTGCGTTAGAGATGTACATTCTGTCACCGAAGAGCTGTGTAATAAGACGAGCGTAAGCTGTCTCTGCACAACCTGCGCAAGAACCGGAGAACTCGAGTAAGGGCTTCTTGTACTGAGAACCGATGAGGTTGAGGTTAGCAACTGTCTCGGGCTTCTCTGTAACGTTAGCTACGCAGTAATCGAATACTGCCTGCTCAGCCTCCTGGCTCTCACGAGCAACCATTGTAAGAGAGTTTGTGGGACAAACGCCGATACAAACGCCGCAACCCATACAATCCATGGGAGAAACTGCAAGTGTGTACTTGTAGTTTGTCTTAACAACGGGCTTGGGAGCAACCTTCATGTTCTCAGGAGCTGCAGCTACCTCTTCGTCAGAAAGAGCGAAGGGACGGATTGTTGCGTGAGGACATACGAAGGAACACTTGTTACACTTTGCACAAGTCTCAGCATTCCACTGGGGAACCATAACAGCAACACCGCGCTTCTCATAAGCGGAAGCACCCTGCTCAAATGTACCGTCAGCGTGATCCATAAATGCGGAAACGGGGAGGGAATCACCGTCCATCTTGCCAACGGGAATCATGATGTTATCAACCATCTTAACGAGCTTCTCAGCACCCTTGGATGCAGCCTTAGCTGTATCGTCAGTTGCATTAGCCCAATCTGCGGGTACGTCAATCTTAACATAAGCGGAAGCACCCATGTCGATTGCCTTCTCGTTCATCTCAACGATTTCTTTACCCTTCTTCATGAACTTCTGAGCCTTTTCCTTCATATAGCCGATAGCTTCCTCAGGAGGAAGAACCTTAGCGAGGCTAAAGAAAGCAGACTGAAGAACTGTATTTGTACGCTTGCCAAGGCCGATTTCTGCAGCGATGTCAATAGCGTTAACTGTGTAGAGCTGAATGTTGTTCTCAGCGATATACTTCTTGGAAGCAGCATCTAACTTCTGAGCGAGCTCATCTGCAGACCACTGGCAGTTGATGAGGTATACACCGCCGGGCTTAACGTCCTGAACCATCTTGAAGCCCTTCTCAACGTAAGAGGGGTTATGGCAAGCAACGAAGTCAGCCTTGTTGATGTAGTAGGGAGACTTGATGGGAGCATCACCGAATCTTAAATGAGAAATTGTGATACCACCTGTCTTCTTGGAGTCATACTGGAAGTAAGCCTGAACGTACTTATCTGTGTGGTCACCAATGATCTTGATGGAGTCTTTGTTAGCACCAACAGTACCGTCACCGCCGAGACCCCAGAACTTACACTCGATTGTACCCTCTGCTGCTGTGTTGGGAGCAGGCTTCTCTTCGAGAGAGAGGTTTGTAACGTCATCGTTGATACCGAGTGTGAAGAGAGTTTTGGGCTCATCCTTTGCAAGCTCCTCGTATACTGCGAATACGCTTGAAGGAGGTGTATCCTTGGAACCTAAGCCGTATCTGCCGCCGATGAGAACGTCTGTCTTAACGCCCTTGGAAGCAAGAGCAGCAACAACGTCAAGGTAAAGAGGCTCGCCAAGAGCACCGGGCTCCTTAGTTCTGTCGAGAACAGCGATCTTCTTAGCTGTTGCGGGGATAGCCTCAACGAGCTTTTCAGCGCTGAAAGGTCTGTAAAGTCTAACCTTAACAAGACCAACCTTCTCGCCACGAGCGTTCATGTAGTCGATAACTTCTTCTGCAACGTCACAGATAGAACCCATAGCGATGATAACACGCTCTGCGTCCTCTGCACCGTAGTAGTTGAAGAGTTTGTAATCTGTGCCTAACTTCTCGTTAACCTTGTTCATGTACTCCTCAACAATACCGGGTACTGCATCGTAGTACTTGTTACAAGCTTCTCTGTGCTGGAAGAAGATGTCGCCGTTTTCGTGAGAACCACGCATTACGGGATGCTCAGGGTTAAGAGCTCTCTTTCTGAAAGCCTTAACAGCGTCCATATCAACCATTTCCTTAAGGTCTTCAAAATCCCAAACTTCAATTTTCTGAAGCTCGTGAGATGTTCTGAAGCCGTCGAAGAAGTTGAGGAAGGGAACACTGGACTTGATAGCTGCAAGGTGAGCAACTGCGCCGAGGTCCATAACTTCCTGTGTGTTTGTTTCAGCGAGCATTGCGAAACCTGTCTGACGACAAGCGTATACGTCGGAATGGTCACCGAAAATGTTAAGTGCGTGGGAAGCAACTGTTCTTGCACTTACGTGGAAAACTGCAGGTAAAAGCTCACCTGCGATTTTGTACATGTTAGGAATCATCAGGAGAAGACCCTGAGATGCTGTGAATGTTGTGGTAAGAGCACCAGCGTTAAGGGAGCCGTGAACTGTACCGGCTGCACCTGCCTCAGACTGCATCTCCTCAACCTTTACTGTTGTGCCGAAAATGTTCTTGAGACCCTGTGCTGACCACATGTCAACATAGTCTGCCATGGGGCTGGAAGGAGTAATAGGATAAATACCTGCTACTTCTGTAAACGCATAGGAAACGTGAGCCGCTGCGTTGTTACCGTCCATGGTCTTTCTTAATCTTGCCATTGGAATAATCCTCCTTTTTAAGATAAATGTGAAAAAAATCACATACTTTAAAATTGTATCGGGTACGCCCTTTTGTACCAACTAACATAATAACACTTTCTTCGCCTTTTGTAAAGTGCAAAAAGCCTTTACCATTGACTTTTTATTGGTTTTTATGTAAACTTATGGAGGTAAGTAAAAATTTCTGTATTCACTTACTAATTAAAACCGAAAGGGTTGAACAAAATGCCTG
>JAFTIP010000046.1 GCA_017456845.1 Ruminococcus sp. | reverse complement strand
GGCTACAGCTCTTATTGAGGTTGCAGCAGCAAGAGACGAGTACTTTGAGAAAACAGGTATCTATATTCCTATTTGCTCCGACGGCGGTATTGTTCACGACTATCATATGACTTTAGCTCGTGCTATGGGTGCTGACTTTATGATGCTTGGCAGATATTTCGCTCGTTTTGACGAGTCCCCCACAAACAAGCTTATCATCAACGGTCAGTACGTTAAGGAGTACTGGGGCGAAGGCTCTAACCGTGCACGTAACTGGCAGAGATACGACCTCGGCGGCAAGACAAAGCTTAGCTTTGAGGAAGGCGTTGACTCTTACGTAACTTACGCAGGTCCTCTTAAGGACAACGTTGCAAAGAGCCTTTACAAGGTTAAGTCCACAATGTGCAACTGCGGTGTTATCAACATCCCCGATTTACAGAAAAACGCAAAGCTTACTGTTGTTTCTTCAACTTCTATTGTTGAGGGTGGTTACCACGACGTAACTCTTAAGACAGCAGGTCAGGCAAACTAAAATATGGATTTAAGGCTTCTTCTCTTATGAGAGGAAGCCTTTTTAATTTAATAATACACAAAATTTGATTGGGTTTATAAGTTTTATTCTTCATTCTTGAAGATTGATTTTAAATGTAAGCAGGGTTATAATTTACTTATTATTTTTAGCGAGGGATGTATATGAAAAACTATAGAAGAATTTTAGCTCTTTTGCTTGCGGTAATGGTTTTATTTACTGCATTGCCCTTTACGGTAAGTGCCGAAGAGTCAGGCTCAGATAATTCAGGTGCAAAGCTTGAAATCGTACCCAACAACTCCTCTGTTTGGAAGCCCGAAATTGAGCTTAACACCGAGTATACCGTAACTGTTCCTGACGGCTCTTCTGAGGATGAGGCTTACTACGCTTCTTTCAGAACGAAGGACAACAGAATGTATTTTGTTCTCAACGGTAAAAACATCAGTATGCCCACAGAAAACGGACTTGCAAAGATTCAGATTTTAGATTCCGAGTATAATCCGGTATTCGGTATCGGTGTAGCAGAGGGATACGAGCATAGCAATGCACAAAAGCTCAACTCATATTCAAGATATTACATCAAGTTTTTCAGCGACGATAAATCTTCCTTAAACGGCGGAGAAATGACCTTTAGTCTTTTCACAGTTCCCGACCCTGAAAGCGATAATTTTGACAATACCACTGCTTTGGAAAAAGGCGAAACCCGAGAGGGAAATATTGCCGTGCCTCAGGATGTGGACTGTTTCAGCTTTTCCAAAAGCAATCAGGAAGAATTCAAGTGTGTTATCGAGCCCGAAAAAGGCACAGGCATGGCCCTTCTTGCAGAGCTTTACACCTATGATTATGACAGCGAAACGGCTCAGCTTGTAACTTCGGCGACAGGGGATGAAACTATAACAATAATCGCCCGCAACGCAAGTCCCAACGAATATGTTGCTTACAGGCTTAAAATTTCTTCTCTTAACGGCGGTACAGGTAATTATTACGTGAGATATAACGATGTAAGACTCTACACAGACTTTCAGCTGAACTCTTATCTTTCCACCTCTTTAGACGGATACGGTGAAGACACAGGCACAGATTATATCAGATTCACAACAGCTCATAAGGATGCTTACTATAGAATTCCTGTCTATAACACAGACGTGAAAACCGGCAAAACGGCTGACGAATATCTTCAGGCAGAGCTTTTGGATGAAAATTTTGCTCTCATTGATAAAATAAGTGTGGAAGAAGGCGGCAGCAGCCAAATGCTTGCAAAGCTTTCTCCTGAGAAGGTTTACTATATTAAGGTTTACAACGGTTTTTCGCAGGATACAGAGGGCGGCAGATATGCAGTTCGCATTATGTATGACTTTGATGAGGACAGAGGCTTGCAGGATTATGCCCTTGAGGCAGAGCTTGGCAAAATATACTCAGGCAAAGTAGAAACATCTTATGACAACGATTGGTTTAAGCTCACTACATCTGACAGCACAAGGTATCTTCTTGTGCTTGAAAACAAAAGCGAAGAGGTAATTGTAGAGCACGAAAACGGCAACCTTGAGCTAAAATGTATCCGAGCCGTGGTTTATAACGAAAAGGGCGAGGAGATTGACACGGTTTTAGCCTCGGGCGAGGAAAAGAAAATAAGAAAGCTTGACCTTAAACCCAACACCGCTTATTACATAAGGGTTTATGACCCTTCTGCTACCATAGCAGATTACGACGTTATTCTTGCGGAAAGGCTTATTTTAGGTGATGCAAACCTTGACGAAAGTGTAAAAATTCAGGACGCTACCCTTATTCAGAAGTCTATTGCAAAGCTTGCAGAGCTTGAAGGCAATAGTCTTATTACCGCAGACGTTAACGCCGACGGCAAAATTAACGTAAAGGATGCAACTGCAATTCAGAAATATATTGCAAAAATGGAAACCCCTTATAATATTGGTGAATATATTTTTTAATGTGCTTAAAGCGATACCCCGACCAAAAACGTCGGGGTATTTTCCTTTTTGGTATAGTAAAATTAACTAATCTTTAATATAGAATTTCTAAACTGGAGATAATTGACACTTGTATAGCATAGTTTTATAATTTATATATCAATATGAAAGAGGGACTTTTATGAAAAAATCAAAACGACTCTTGGCTTTACTCTTATCGGTAATGCTTATTATGGGGGCAATCTTTTCTGTGCCTTTTACCGTAAGTGCAAAAACAGTTGAGCTTGAAGAAACAGGTGCAACTTCCCTTAAGTTCAGCGAAGCAATTTTATTAGGCGACGAGGTAAAACCCGGTCAGGACTACTATTCCATTGTTGACCCCGAGGTAAGAATAGGCAATCCTGTTTACACTTGGTTTGATGCAGAAGAGGTTGGCCATTACGTTCTTTACATCAAAAACAACGGTATGACAACGGGCAGCATTAAGATGAACGTAGCCTTTACTGACAACAAGGATACAGAGCTTGCATCTATGACTGTTGCTGACGGCGAGGAGCAGGAGCTTTCCCTCAGAATCGAGAAAACAGGCAGATATTACATCAGGCTTTTCTATGATTACAAAAATGCCGCCGCAAACGGTAATATCGACCTTAAACTTAATTCCTTTGCAGATATCGAGCCCGACAAAATGGACCCTTCCTGCACAGTGAAGAGCGGTGTGTTCTTTACAGGCTCTGTGGATGCAGCCATTGATAAGGACTACGTTTTTGTTCATACTGCAGACAAAAAGAAGTATAGTATAACTTTAGAAAACAGGAACGAAACTGCTACCGCTTTCAAGGCAGAGGTTTACGATTCAAACACAAAGCTGGTAGGTACTGTTACTACAGAGGAAGAGAATCCGGTTACCCTTGAGCTTCCCAAGCCCACATCCGTAACTTCCTACTACGTTTGCGTTACAGGTATTGACGGTGCGGTTGGCGATTACGGTTTTCACCTGAGCGAGGTTAAGCCCGTTTCAGTTGAAGTGCCTCTTAATGAGGAATATTACGACTCCATTACAGGGTATGACACAGAAGGCGGTCGTGATTACCTTAAGTTCACAACTATTGATAAGGATGCTTACTACACAATCACAGTTAAAAACATCAATATCACAACTCACTCATGGGCAGCAGATAATGAGGTTCAGGCAGACGTTTTAAATGCCAACGATGAAAAGCTTGGTAACATCTATCTTACCAAAGGGCAGGAGAAAAGCACAACCCTTAAGCTTGAGCCCAATACAACCTATTATATGAGGGTTTACAACAACTACCTCCCTGATACAAACGGTGGTAATTATAAGGTTCAGATTTCCTATGTTCTTGACCCCGATAAGAACGAAATGGAAAATGCAACCGACTGGAAATTAGAGGAAAAGTACTACGGTAACATTGCCGCTTATGGCGACAAAGACTGGTTCAAAATTACCACAAACGAGGAAACCGACTACACATTTACACTTAAAAATATAAACATCTCTACCCACTCCTGGTCAGATGACCGTCAGTTCAGAGGTGTTATTTATAACGACAAGAGCGAGAATCTTGCCTCTATGCATATGACTGCAGGCAAAGAGTCCTCAGTAAGAGTTGACTTAGACCCCAACACCGAGTATTACATTGCAATCTGGGATCCTCAGGGTACCACAGGCGACTATAGCTTTGACCTTTCCGTTACAGTTATTATCGACGAAGAGGCTGTAGGTATGGCAAATGCTACTGAGCTTAAATATGGCGAGGAGCACTACGATTCCATTACAAATTGGGACGGCGACAATAAGTTCGACTACCTTAAGTTTACAACCCTTAAGGAGTCTGCATATTACACAATTTACGCAAAGAACATCAACATTCCCACTCATTCATGGTCAAGCGACAATCAGGTACAGGTAAAAATCCTTAATGAGCATAAGGAAGAACAGGGCAGATTTACTCTTGGCCCCGAAAGCGATGGTTCTGCAACTCTTTTGCTTGAGCCCGACACAACCTACTACATCCGCATAAACAATAACGAAAATAACGGCGGAAACTACAAGGCTTTAGTTACTTACGTTCTTGACCCCGAACCAAACGTAATGGAAAACGGCAAGCTGTTAAGAATTGCAGAGAGATACTATGGTTCAATTGCCGCCAGCGGTGATAAGGATTACTTTAAGATTACAACTACAGATAAAACAGATTATATCTTATATCTTAAGAACATCAATATTCCTACTCATTCATGGTCATCTGATAACCAGTTCAGAGTTGTGCTTTACAATAAGTACAGCGAAATTCTGGGTGAAATCCTTGCAACCAATGGTAATGAGGGTAATATAAACATTACTCTTGAGCCCAACACAACTTACTACCTTGGTATCTGGGACCCCGACAACACAAAGGGCGATTATAACGTAATACTTTCCGACGGTATGCTTTTGGGCGACGTTACCCTTGATGATAAGGTGAATATTAAAGACGCAACTGCTATTCAGAAGAATATTGCAAAGCTTTTGGAGCTTGATGCCAAGCAGACAGCCGCCGCAGATGTAACAGCTGACGGCAAGGTTAATATCAAGGATGCAACGGCTATTCAGAAGTTCATTGCAAAGATTGAAACTGAGTATAAAACAGGACAGCTTATTCTTTCTGAGATTGAGTACAACGAGCCTGCAACAGAAGCAACTGTACCTACAGAAATTGTAACTACAACTGCAACTGAGGCAACCGAGGTGCCTGTTACAACCAATACCTTAGAAACCGAGCCTACAGAAATTCCCGTTACCACAATTGTAACAGAGCCTGTTGAAACCACAGAAGTAACCGTTCCCGAAACTACCGCTTCTGAAGAAGTGACCGAGCCTGTTCCTACCGAAACCTTAAGCCAGCTTGACACTTTAAAAGCTCTTAATGAAGAGGCAAAGGTGCTTCTTGAAGAAAACAAGGCTTACGCAGATGAGCTTCCTCTTGAGGAAGACAGTACTGAAATGGAAACCAAAAAGGAATTAGGCTATTACGACTATATGGGCGAGAACCTTGACCTTAATGAATACGAAAAGCTCAGTGCCATTAGCAGGAATGTGTCCTCTTACCTTGACCGCGGATATCAGTTCTCTGATGATCATTCCGAGTATATCAGCAAGCTTACAAAAGCTATTGAGTGGTTTGAGCATTATGTAAACGAGGTTCACTCTGCCCCTGCACTTTTGCCCAAAACCATTTATTTTAAAAACACTTTGGGTTGGAAGTATGTTAACATTTATTGCTGGAACGAAAACGGCGACGAGATGAATTGGCCCGGAGTTGAGATGAATCAGCTTGAGGAAGATATCTACTCCTATGAAGTGGCATCTGAGTTCACTAACATTATCTTCAATACTACCGAAAAAGACGGCCAGTATAGTGTAGAGATTGACTTAACTGAGCACGAAAGCCATACTATCTTTGAGCTTACAGAGGAATTCGAAAAAGGCTACAAGTATAAAGCATTTGTATACGAAATCCCTGTGGTTACTTTATCAAAATAACATAAAATCAAAAGCCGCCTTGCCGCTAAAGCAAGGCGGTATTTTTATGCCCGAAAGCCTCGTTAACACTGGGCTTCTACTGCGGGTAGAGGCGGATTTTGGGCGGGTAGAGGCTGTATGCGTGTGGGGTAGAAGCAAAAAAAGCAAGGTAGGTTGAAAGGTTAGCCTGAAGCTGCTTATAATTGTCGGTGTAATTAAAGACAGGAGGCATCGGTAATGAGTTTTTCTATTATTACAGACAGTACATCAAACTTAAAAAGCAGTTTTTTAAATCTTAACGGAATAAAAATAATTGAAATGCCCTATTTTATAAACGGAAGGGAATTTACCTGTGCTGAGATTGAAAGCTTCAACGACGCTGATTATTACGAAAAAATAAAAGAGGGTACCTTGGTAACAACCTCACAAATCAATCCTCAACAGGTAACAGATGCTTTTGAGGAAGAACTGAAAAAAGGTATGGATATAATTTTTATCGGACTTTCCTCAGGCCTCAGCGGTTCTTTCAAAAGTGCTCAGATAGCAAAGGCGGAGCTTGAGGAAAAATATCCCCACAGAAAAATACTGCTTATTGACAGTCTGGGTGCGGCTTTAGGTATAGGCCTTTGTGTTTATTTTGCCAATAAATACCGCAAAAAAGGGTTTTCTGCCGAAGAAACCTTTGAAAAGGTAAACATAATTCGTGACAGAGTGTATCAGGTGTTTATTGTTGATGACCTTATGCATCTTAAGAGAACAGGCAGACTTTCGAATGTGAGTGCGGCTGTGGGTTGTATGCTGGGTATAAAGCCTTTGCTCAAGGGTAATTCCGAAGGTAAAATCGTAGTAACAGGAAAAATCCGAGGCAGAAAGCAAGCGGTTTCTGCTTTAGCCGATAAATGCATAAAGCTTATAAAAAACACTGAGGTAATAGGTATTACCTATGCAGGGTGCGAAGAAGACGCAGTTATGCTTAAAAAGCTTATTGAAGATAAACTGGGTAAGCTTAAATTTATTATGGAAAAACACGAGCCTGTAACAGGCTCTCACATAGGTCCCGGTGCTCTGGCACTTTATTTTGTAGGTGACAGCAACGTAAGAAATATGTAGAGTGAGTCAATTTAGGCAAAAACACAGTGAATCCTGAAGGATTCACGAGTATTTTAACAACAAGTGAGTAAAAATTATCCCTCAAAAATCTGATTAGGATATGCTTGACTCACTATAAGCGGAGGTATATTATGACAAACACAATGAAAGTCAGAAAAACAAGAACAAAACTCTGTGACAGAATCCTGCCTTCTTATACCAGAGCCGAAGAGCTTTTCAATATGATTTCTCATATTGTTGGTGCGGTTTTCGGTGTGGTTGCCTTGGTGCTATGTGTGGTATATTCGGCTCTTAGAGGCGACGTTTGGGGCGTGGTTGGCTCGTCTATTTACGGAGCTTCTCTTGTAATACTCTACACTATGTCCAGTATTTATCACGGCCTGCCAATTAATATGGGAAAAAAGGTTATGCAGGTTATGGACCATTGCACAATTTACTTTTTAATTGGCGGCACTTATACGCCTATTCTTTTAAGCTCAATCCGCAGGGTGTCTCCCGGTTGGGCGTGGACACTTTTCGGCATTGTGTGGGGATTTGCCGCCCTCGCAACGGTTTTTACAGCAATTGACCTCAAAAAGTATTCCAAGCTCTCTATGGCTTGCTACATTGGTATGGGATGGTGCATTGTAATTGCAGGAAAAGTAGCAATAGAGGCTATACCTTTTGAGGGCCTTATGTGGCTTTTGGCAGGCGGTGTGGCATATACCGTTGGTGCAGGACTTTATGCCGTAGGAAAAAAGAGAAAATTTTTCCACTCTATTTTCCATATTTTCTGTGTGCTGGGCAGTTTTTGCCACTTTATTTGCATTTTGTTTTATGTACTTTAAAATTCTTCAAAAGACCACATAATCTTTTGCCAAACCCCGACAAAACCAAACGCCTTTATGGGCTATAATTTAAACAGATTTTAAAAAAGGATGTTTAAATTATGGAGTCTATGAAGGCATTAAAAAAGAAGAAAAAACAGGAGCTCAGCGTTAAAGATATAATAAGGCTTGCGGCTTTGCAGGCTGTGTATTTTTTGCTGGGGCTCCTTGTATCAAAAGGAGCTGTGCTGGGCAGCCTCGCACCCTTTGGTGCGGCGTATGCAGCGGCAGTTCCTTTTTCTTATGTTCCTGTATCTGCCTTTGGTGCAGGGCTTGGGTACATACTTTTAGGCTCAAACGATGCTTTCCGCTACGTGGCGGTGGTAGCGGCAATTGCCGCTTTACGCTGGCTTTTGAATGATATCAAAAAAATAAGCACCAGCGTTTTGTTTGCACCTTTAGTGGCATTTGTTCCTATGCTCGCTACAGGAATAACTCTGTTGTTTGTAAGCACAAGCCGTATGACGGAGTTCTCTCTTAGTCTGATGGAGGCTGTAACGGCAGGAGCAGGGGCATATTTTTTAAGCAGAACAGCAAATCTGTTAATGTCGGCTCAGTCGTTGGGGTCGTTTTCGAAGCAAGAGCTGGCAGTGCTTAGCTTTTCGGGATGCATACTGGTGCTTTCCTTGGGTTCTCTTGAATTTTACGGAATTTCTGCAGGTAGAATATTTGCAGTGCTCATAATACTTCTTGCGGCACGTTACGGCTCCGTAGCAGGGGGAAGTATTTTTGGCACAGCTACGGGAGTTATGTTTTCTCTTACTTCTACGGATATGGCGTTTTTAGGTACAGGCTACGCTTTTGGCGGACTTATGGGAGGGCTTTTTGCATCCACGGGCAAAATCGCTGTGGCGGTGGCCTTCACTCTATGCAACACTGTGCTTTCCTTTGCTTCAAAGAATACTCAGCTGGTGCTGAGGCTTTTTGCCGAATCAGCCTTTGCTGTAGGCTTTTTTATGCTTATTCCCAAGGCAGCGGGAATACGCCTGAAATCTGCATTTGAACCAAAAGAAGAAAGAGCAGGTGCCGACGCAATTAAAACCAACGTTATACAGAGGCTTTCTTATGCATCAAAGGCTTTGGACTCGGTTAAAGACTGCGTGCAAAGTGTGGCGGTAAGGCTTAAAGCAAAGCAGGGCGACAGCTTTGACGGTGTGTACTCCTATGTTGCGGAAAACACCTGCAAAAGCTGTGGGCTTAAAAGCTATTGCTGGCAAAATCAGGTGGATGTTACCAAAGATGATTTTTACAGGGTTGCCGAAGCGATTAAAGCTGAAGGTTTTGTTACGGATGCAACCATTGAGGATAAATTTACGAAAAATTGCTGTAAGGCACGAGAAATTGCCAAAAGCTTTAATGAAGGTTATCGTGATTATTTGTCGGGGCTTGAAGCCGACAGGCGGATTTCGCAGGTCAGGAGTGCAACCGGCAGTCAGCTAAGCTCGGTTTCACGGCTTCTTTCTGATATGTGTGACGAGTTTGATACCTTTACCCGTTACGACACCGCCGCCGCTGACAGATTAAGCGAAAAATTAAGGCGAGAGGGTTTTGGGGTTACGGAATGTGCCTGTCGCTTTGAGCAGGGCAAGGGAATGACTGTGGAGCTTGAAATCAGGCTTAGTCGTAAAAAAGAGCTTAATAAAAGCGAGCTGAGGCGTCAGGTTTCTGCCTGTTGCGGAAGAGTTTTTGATGCACCTGTTGTAAGTGTCAGTGACGATAGTGCAAGGCTTTCATTTGCGGAGCTTGCAAGGTTTGATGCGGATATCGGCTCTTCTCAGCATATTGCAGGAGGAAAAGGCTTGTGCGGAGATTCGGCTAATTATTATTCCTCAGGCTCAGGAAATATGGTTGCTGTAATCAGCGACGGAATGGGCACAGGAGGCAGAGCAGCTGTGGACTCCAATATGGCGGTAAGCATTCTCAAAAAGCTTACTCAGGCGGGGCTTTCTTTCGATAGTGCCTTGTCGGTGATTAACGCCTCTCTTATGGTAAAATCCGAGGAAGAAACCCTTGCCACCTTAGATGTGGTGGATATTAACCTTTTCAGCGGAAAGGTTAATTTTTTCAAGGCAGGTGCACCGCTTACCTTTGTGAAGCGCGGTGGCAGAATTTTAAAGCGTGAGTCGCCGTCTTTACCTGCGGGGATTTTAAATGACGTAAAATTTGCCAAGGATAGCCTTAATCTTCACCATGGTGACAAAGTGCTGATGGTTTCTGACGGTGCACTTTTTAGCGATGACGCTTGGCTTTGCGATATGCTTAAGGGCTGGAATGATGCCAGTGCCAATGATTTTGCATCTCTCATAATAAATGAGGCAATAAAACGCCGTAATGACGGCTATGACGACGACATTACGGCGATTGCGATTAATATTATTGATTTAAATGCGGCTTAAGATATTAGCCGATAGAGTTAACTGTGCCGATGAATAAGGGCAGATTGTTCTCATTCTCAACAATCATAAATATAAAAGGTCTGTCAAATTTAAGTACTTCAAAATCCTGAGGTGCGGCTGCAGAATCTTCCATAACAACAGCGGTAGATGAGCCTGCTTTTGTGCCCTTCGGTGATACATCTACAAAGCTTTCCTGCAGAATATCGGTTACTTTAAGATTTTCGCTCATGGTAAGTGCATCAAAGTTAGCTTCGTCTGTAAACATAAGCTCCATACCCATAGCTTTTGCGGTGTCGGTAAGGCTTAATTTTGAGCGAAGGCTAAACTCAGGCACATGAGCAACGCATCTGTTAACGCCTGAGGCAGAGTTTAAGAGATTTTCGAGCTTTGCACCGGAAATGGACTCCACATATTCATCAATACTGATTTTTTCATCGGGCAGAATTGCAACAAATTTGCATGGGGTGTTCTTGTAGCTCTTTATCATTCCCTTTGCATCCTTGGACTCAATAAGCATTTCGTTAGAGCTCATAAAGCTTACAAACTCTTCACCGTTAATTCCCCTGAAGCCTGCATCGTAAACATCGTTTTCTTCATAAGGGGTTAACCACTCATCGTCAAAAAGCAGGGCGTTTACAAGTACCAAAGCGGTGTCTTTATCAAGCGCTGAGAGCATATCGGTAATTTCGCCGTCGGTTTTGTTTTCTATCCAACTGTTTATTTCTTCGGCTTTGAGCTCTGTGCGGAAAACCTCAGCATCAAAGTAATTTACAACTGTCTGTAAAAACTGAGCTTTAACAGAGTAGTTATCTCTTATCCACAAAGAATTTGCTGAGTTTACAAAGCCTTCTTCATTATTCAGCACCTTTACTCTTTCGTTTAAGTAATGGATAAAGGTGTTAATTTCGGAAATATTCAAATCCTGACCCATAGCTTTTTCAAGCTCTCTCAGGGTTTTGCCTGATGCACCATTGGCTGTCATAGAAAGTGCGGTGTAAAGCGAAAGAGGAGAAAGCACCACGCTTTCGTCGCTGCTTGAGTTTTTAAGAAGATTTGCGGCAAAGTCCATATAGGCAGAGGTAAACTCCTGATAATTTTCAGGGGTAACAGACTCCTCTGCGAAAAAGTCGTATACGGGCACAGCGCCTGAACGGCTGTAGTCTGCAGTTAGGCTTTTGTTTTCAGCGGTACAACAGCAAAGGCTAAGGCACAAAACACTAAGTAATATGCAAATTACAGATTTAAAAGCTTTCATAAAAATCCTCCCTGATTTTATGAATTTATTATAATCTATAAAGGTACTTTTTGGCAATGCCAAAAGGGTGAAAAATCTGTGAAAAGGTAAAATTTACATATGAGTTATAAAAAACCTTGCGTTTTTGCTTATAAGTTAGGCTTAAAAGCTGTTTAATTTGTTAGGTTTACCACTTTATTTTTTGGAATATATATTGTATTATATCCTTGGCAATTTTATAAAATTTTTATCGACAGGATGAGGATATATGAAATGTTTAAATAAGGAGAGCATAGCAAAGCGTGCAGTAGCTTTTCTGCTTGTGGCAGTAATGGCGTTGCCTTTAGTGCTCGGTGCTTGCGACCGCGGAGAAAACCAGGGTGCAACTGCCGATAGCTCTGCAGTTGACGTTCAGAGTTTTGTTTTTCCCGAGGGCTTTGTAATCGGCACGGTAGACGTAAGCGGTATGGCCTACAACGATGCTTTGGAGGCAGTTGAGGACGGCGTAGGTGCTTCGGTAAAAGCATTTACCATTAAGATTACTGCCGAAGATAAAGAGTTTGAATATAAAAATACTGATTTCAAGTGGAGTTTCGGTGTTGAAGAAGCTTTAAAAGAGGCAATTGAATTTGCCCGAAGCGATGATTATACTCCTGCAACAGAAACGGGTACAGCCAAATCTGTTGTATATAGTGCAGACGTAAGCATTGATGTTGATGAAAGCTCCGTTGATGCCGTTGTTGATGCAGTTGCAAAAGAGATTGACGTTAAGGCTGTAGATTCTACGTTTTCTGTTGACGGCGACGAGGTTGTAATTTCAAAGGAAAAAGCAGGAAAACAGCTTGACAAAGAAGACCTGAAATTAAAACTCGGTGCGGAGATTCTGCCTCTTGCTTCAGGAAGTAAGAAGGGTCCCGTTACTATAAAGGCGGTTGTAAACGAGGTTGCTCCTCAGTATAAGTTCGAAAGCTTAGACGGTGAGATTAAGCTTCTTGCAACCTATACAACATATTCCGAAAATACCCTTGACGGTGACCACA
Source organism: Ruminococcus sp. (assembly GCA_017456845.1). Lineage (GTDB taxonomy): Bacteria > Bacillota > Clostridia > Oscillospirales > Acutalibacteraceae > Ruminococcoides. The sequence continues at coordinate 9,081 of JAFTIP010000046.1, read as the reverse complement.
ATATGGCTCTTGCTCTGGCATCTTGCAACGGCTCGGTTATTAATCCCGGTGAGGTTTGGTCGTTTAACGAGTGCACAGGCGACTCTAATCTTGAGTCTTTAGGTTACCGTCCTGCTACAGTTATTATGAATGGCAAATTCGAGCAGGGTATCGGCGGCGGTATTTGCCAAGCAAGCTCAACTATTTATAATGCCGCTATTATGGCAAATATGGAAATTGTAGAAAGATACTGCCATGCATATCAGTCATCTTATGTGCCTGCAGGCAGAGACGCTACAATCGACTATCCCAATCTTGACCTTAAGCTTAGTAACCCCACTGAATATCCCATGTATATGCAGTGCTATATGGAAAACGCTTATCTTACAGTAAATATCTTCGGCTGGGATGACCCTGCTTTTGACAGAATAGAGATCGAGAGTGCGGTAGACAGCTCAACCAGCGATAGCTACAGAGCATCCGCATGGAGAGTTTACTACCTTGACGATAAGGAAGTAGGCAGAGAAGAGCTTCCTACCTCTTGGTATGATTATCCCAAGGATGATGACGACGAAACAACAGCACCAACTAAGCCTAAAGAGACAAAACCTAAGGCTACAAAGCCTCAGGCAACTAAGCCCAAGGCAACTAAGCCTGCGGTAACTGAGGCTCCCGAAACAAAGCCTCAGGCTACAAAACCTGCTGAGACGGTTCCTACCGAACCGGTTGAGGTTACAACCGCACCTGTAAACACACAGGTACCTGAGGAAACCTCCAGCAATGAGGAGCAAATCCCCACAGCAACTGTAAATTATTGATTAAAAGCCGCCTTCGGGCGGCTTTCTTCAAAAGGTGATTATATGAGCAAAAAATTAGGTCTTGTGTTAGGCTCGGGCGGTGCCCGAGGTGTGGCACACATTGGTTTTATTAAGGCTTTGGAAGAAGCAGGAATTAAACCCCGGAGTATTTCAGGAAGTTCCGCAGGTTCCATAGTAGGTGCGTGCGTGGCAATGGGAATGTCTGCAGACGATATTATGAATGAGGTCCGAAACCTTAAGGCAAGCGAGGTGCTTTACGGTGTGCCTAACTTTAACCGAAGCGGTCTTTTTTCAACCAGAGGTGTTCACAGAAAGCTTAATTCTTTTTTCAAAAGAAAGCGAATCTGCGATTTGGATATAGACTTTTGCTGTGTAGCAACAAATCTATCCAAAGGCGAAAGTAAGGTTTTTACGGGAAGAAGCTTTGTGGTGCCATCCATTGTGGCAAGCTCGTGTATTCCTGCACTTTTTGAGCCTGAAGTTATAGGCGGTGTGCAGTATATTGACGGCGGAGTTACATCGCGGCTTCCTATTGAAGCAATAAGACGTTTTGAGCCCGATGTGGTAGTTGCGGTGGATGTATTTGCCGAAGGGAATGAGGTTACGAATTATCCCAACGCCTTAAGTGTGCTTTCACGTGCGGTTGATATTATGGACAGAAACTATACCAAGGCAAAAACCAAAGAGGAAAAACCCGATTTACTGGTGCTTCCCGATTTAGGCAATATGTCGCAGTATACATTCAAAGAGCTTGAATTTGCTTATGAGCAGGGCTATAAAGCAGGCAAAGAGAGTGTTGAGAAAATTAAAGAGCTTATAGGTTAGATTATAGGCTTAACGGAATATATTATTAATGCAGGTACGCGTAGTGAGCTGTACCTGCATTTTTGTGTTTATGTACCAACCCGCCGTTAATGAAAGGTCGATTATATATGAACCTTTCCGTAGGCGAACTGCCCACTCGTGGCAAACGGAGGGAGGTGACTCCCAAGGGGAAAGGGAGCCACCGCCTTTTGTATGAAAAAGCCTTATGACTATAAGGGCTGTTTCAGATTATTTGATTTTATAATCCTGCAAGATGCTTCTGAATTGCCGTTGCATCGCGGACGTTCATTTTTCTGTCGCAGTTGAAGTCGGCTATATAGGTGGGAACATTTTCATAGTCGTTCCATAAAAACCCACCTATTTCATTGTTTTCAATTTCAGCTAAGCCTGCAATCGCCTTCTGAATAAGGGTTGCGTCTTTGATGTTAAGCTTTCTGTCGTAGTTAACGTCACCTAAAAGCTCGCCTACACCGGCTTTAGTGAAGACATTTTCGATACCCACTATCTGAAGCTCGTAGGCTTTCTCAAGACTATAAATTTCATTAGTTTTGGGCAGATAAATAAGGTAGCCGAAGGTAGCAGGAAAGTGGTAGTTGCTGTCACGCAATATGTAATCACCTAAAAGCTCAGCGGCAAACATCGGCCCCACTTCATTTGTATAAGCTGTAATAAGCACATAGTCGGGAGTAGCCTCGCACTTGGAAGATTCAGAGCGATATCTGTAATTTTCGCTGTAATAAGCAAGCCAACCTGTGCCGTCTTCGGGGTCTTCCTCGGGAATGTTGAGTAGTGAGAGTACTTCGGTTTTGTATTCTTCAGTACGAGCTTTAAAGTTGAAAAATGAAATTTCTTCTTTTACATAACGCTCGGCAGCGGAGCCTTTGTAGCCTTCGATAGTTATTCCTACAGGCTCATATCCGCCGTCGGGAACCATTACGCCGTCGTTGTCAATGTAGCTATCTTTATAGCCTATTGAGCAAAAGCCAATATCGGTAACTGTGTCGGGAATAAAAATACTTTTAAGGCTGGGGCACTCTTTAAAAGTGCCTTCCCCTAAAGAGGTAACGCTGTAGGGGATATCAGCATTTTTCAGATTGGGGCAGTAGCTGAAAGCATAGTCGCCTAATCTTGTAACAGTATCGGGTATAACTACACCTGTGATTTTGGTGCCCTTAAATCCACTGTGAGCAATTTCGGTTATTGTGTAACCGTCGAGAGTTTCAGGGATAACAATGTTGCCCGATAAATCAGAACTGACAGCACCGATGGCAGCGTTGCCGTTACCTAATGGAGCGTACCAGAAATCACCGCAGTTTATTTTGTGTGCAGAAATATGCTCGGCACTTGCAGGAAAGATGCAAATAGCACCTAAAACCAGTGTTAAAATTAAGCTTAGAGATAATATTTTTTTCATAATTAATTATCCTCTCTTTATTATAATCCGGCAATTCGCTTCTTATTTTTCTGCCATTTTTTCTATGTTTACAACGTAGTTTATAGAAAGCTCCGTGCCTTCGGTGGGGATTGAGCTGTAGCAGATTTGGTTTCCGTCTTTGTCGAAAGCAGATTTTAAGTTGAACTCGTAGTCGGAGTCGAACTGATGATTTACTGTGTAATCCATTTTGTAAAGGATTTTACCCTCAGTAAAGTCAAACTCTCCCTCGGGAGTGCTTACGTAAAAGTAGCCGTACTGAGTTTTAAGCTCGGAGTCTGCTGGAATATTTGGGCAATGGGCTTTAAGGTATTCTTCACTTTTTTCTTTGCCTAAGGGCTTAATGCCGTCGCTGTTATATTTTAAGTCGAAGGAAAGTTTGCTTATTGGCTTTGAGCAGGTAAGGCTGATTTCAACGCTCATAACTTCGTCAGAGCGGAGGGGATAGGTTTCGCCGTTAATGGTCACGTTTGAGTGTTTAATGGTGCTTTCGTAGGCGTTTTCCTCAAAATTGTCGTAGTCAGGGTTATTTATGTCAACGCCTGCCAGACGTTTCTGAATAGCAGTAACGTCTCTTATGGTGATTTTTACGTCCTGATTAAAGTCGGCAATGCGGTTTATGTATGTGCGTTCTGTTAGGTTGGGTTCCAAGCCGAATTCAGGATAAGCGTAAAGACTTTCAATGTTTGCAATGTGCTTCTGAATAGCAGTTGCGTCGCGGATGTTAAGCTTGTTATCAAAGTTTACGTCGCCCGTAAGCTTGCCGATATAGCCTTTTTCGAACAATATATCAAGGTTTTCTATGCCTTTGTCGTAAGCTTCTTCCAGAGAGTAAAGCTTGTTGTCATCAGGAATGTAAATTCCGTAGCCGAAAGCAAATGGGGTAGAGGTGGAGCTTTCGTACATTACATAATCGCCGAAGAACTTTGTGTAGTCAGCTTCCATATAGAAGTTGCTGTATACCTTTATTAGCACAAAGTCGGGAGTTTTCTGACCATCGTTTTTTGTATGGCCATATATTTCGTTGTAGTTTGCAATGTGGATTGTGTCATCTTCATTTTCAGAAAGCTCTAAGATTTCAAGGATTTTGTCCTTGTATTTGTTGTTAAGTGTGGGAGTTTCCAAATCTTCAAAAGTAAAGCCGTGTTCATTTGCATATTTTTCGGCGGCACTTCCCTTGTAACCTGCAATTACAAGGCCTTCCACCTTGCTGTATTCTAATGGAAGAACGGAACCATCGCCGTAGTAGGGATTGTAGTAGCCAACGGCGTCTGTGCCGAAGCTTTCTACAGATTCCGGAATTACAATATATTTAAGGTTTATGCAGTCAAAAAATGCACTGTCACCTATGGTTTTTACATTTTCGGGGATTGTAATGCTTTCAAGGCTTAAGCATCCGCTGAAAAGCCCTGAGGGGATTTCGGCAATATTTTTGCTGAGCTTTACGCTCTTAAGGTTTTCGCAGAAAGAAAAACAGCCTCTGCCTATAATTTCAACGCTGTCGGGAATGGTTACTGAAGCAATATTGTTGCCGTCCCCAAAAGCGTTTGCGGCAATAATGCGTGTGCCGTCTTTGATTTTTATGTTGCCTGAAATATCGTCTTTGCTGCTAAGAAGCATATCTTTGTAGTAAAGAATGCCGTCGGTGTAGTTTTCTTCGTTATTGGCGTAGGCGGTGCGGCTGAATGCAGCGTGGCCTAAGTTTTCAAGGCTTTCAGGAAGGGTGATACTATTTAAATTGTCGCAGTTAAGGAAAACATAATCTTCAATTTCCTTAACTGTTTCGGGAATGGTAACTTCTGTAAGTCCCTTACAATTCTGAAAAGCCGAGTAGCGGATAGTCTCAACACTTTCGGGGATTGTAACCTCGGTTATTTTTGTACCGCGGAAAACGTAAGGCTCAAGGGTTTTAAGGTTCTTAGATATATAAACTTCCTCTAAGGGGCAACCGTCAAAAGCGGCAAAGTCCAGAAATGTGATGTTGTCGGTAAGGTTGATTTTTGTAAGGTTATCGCAATCTCTGAAAGCTGAGTCACCTATGTATTTTACTGAGTCGGGAAGCACAACCTCGGTTAAGTCTTTACATCCGCCAAAAGCAAACTGGGTAATGGCGATTGTGCCTTCCTTTACTGTAAAGGTGCCTGAAATTTTCTTGGGGTTGGTGTCTATAAGATGTTTACCAACATAAAGCACGCCGTTTTCCCAGTTTTCGGCGGTTTTGTAAAGCTTGGTTTCGTCAATGTACATCTTGTGCATTTCCTTCAAGGAGTCGGGGAGGATAAGCTCTTCAAGGTTAGAGCAATCCTCAAAAGCACAGAAGCCGATGCGTGTAACACCCTCAGGCACGGTAACACTTGTAAGTTTTTTTAAGCCTGCAAAGGAGTAGCGGTGCAAAGCCGTTACCTTGTAGCCGTCGATTTCCGAAGGGATGATAACTTTGTCAGCGGTGCCGAAGTAGCGGTTAATGCCGATAGTGCCATCTTCGAGAAATTCGTAGTTATAGTCGCCTGAGATTATGTCGTCCTCAGAACTGTACTCGTCAGCCGAGAATGATGCCATACTCAGCATCGAGAGCATAAGGGTGACAGCTAAAGTCAAGGATAATATTTTTTTCATAAAAAATTCCCCTTTCACATTTATTTAACTGCAGTTTCGGTAATTGTAAGGTAGCTGAAAAATTCTACCTCAACTCCATCGGTCGCTTTGCCATTTTCATAAAGATTTTCTCCATAAAAGGAGTCGGGTTCGCAAAGAGAAAGGTGTTTAAGGTCGATTTCGCCTTCGCCGTGGCGGAGTACCTCAAATTCGAAGGTGGCAAGGACCTTGTTCTTCGTAAAATCGTAGCCGTTGACGTCATGAGTGCTTATATTGAGATAACGCCCTCCGCCTGCGTATTGCCCTTTGCCATAGGCTGTTTCAGAAGGCATAAGATTAGGGCATATTTCAGCTAAGAATGCATTAATATCTTCTTCGGGTCTTGTAGGTGCTTGGAGCAGCGGGCTGTAGTTAAAGCTAAGGTTAATGCCGCCTACGATTTTATTGCAGGAAAGCTCGGTGGTTATTTTAAATTTATCGCCGGGCAGGAATTTGTAGGTTTCTCCTTCAAAAGTAATGTAGGCGTATCGTATAGGAGTATCGGGAAGAACGGTTTCAAAATCCTCAAACTCGGGGTCATTTACGTCTACTTTTGCAAGGTGCTTCTGAATGTCTGTGGCGTCTCTGATATTTACCTTGCCGTCGCGGTTAAAGTCAGAAACTCTCTCAGAAAAATCTGAACCGCCGCCCTCGTGGAATCCCGTTGCGTATTCTCTGTCGGTAAAGCTTTCGATAGTGGCAAGGCACTTCTGGATTTTGGTAACGTCGCGAATTGTGATTTTGCCGTCAAAGTTGGAGTCGCCTCTTAAAGTTCCGATGCCGTAATCGGTAAATACATCCATAATGCCGTCAAGCTTTGCGTTGTAAGCTTCGGTTAAGGTGTGTACCTTCATATCATCTGTAGTAATAATATGGTAGCCGTAAATGTAGGGGTAGTAGATGTTTGAAACCTGTAAAAGGTAGTCGCCGAATTCGCCTGCTGAGAAAGCAGGAGAGCACATATCTTCGCCTGCAAAAATCATTACATAGTCGGGAGTTGCTTCGTCGGCAGTTGATGTGCCTTCGGGATAGTGGGAGTAAAGCTTGCGGTACATATACTGGCGTAAACCATCTCCCCAGCTTGTAACAAAGGCAGGGTCGTAACTTTCGTAAAAATGAAGTCCGTACACAAGTTCGTAGGGGTCGGGAGTGTAGCGTTCTATATCAAAGTTGGGAGTTTTAAGGCCTTTAACACGCCACTCTACATTGTCCCAATTGTTGCCGTGGTACTGAAGCGATACGTTTTTTAGGCTATCAGCCTTTAGTGCCTCGGCTTTGGTAGCGAAAACAAGCATATTTCCTCTGTCTATTGCTGAGATTATGAGGTGGTCTTTCTTGAATGTGAAGTTTTCGTTGTAGAAATTGTTGTTAAGCTCCTGAACTTTAGCGTGCTGAGCGTAAACATACTCTTTGTACTGAGCGAAAAGAGCTTCGTCAACGCTTGCGGTGTACTTTGATACATCGGGCAAAAGGTTATTAACCTTTACCCAGGAGGGGTAGTTGTAAATTTCGGGGTATTCATCAGAGTGCATATATACCGAGTAGTAAGAGCCGTCGTCATCATTAAGGTGGGCGGTTTCTTCTTCAAGGGTGGGGTATTCGTAAGCCGAAACCGAGGTGCTTACAGTAAGAGTAAGTATAAGGGTAAGTATAAGAACAGCGGATAAAAGTTTTTTCATATTAATTCTCCTTTCGGATTTAATTTTGTTTTTATTCTTTCACTTATTAGACGTAAAAATCTTAAATTCCTCACACCTAAATTATAAACTTTTTTTAAGAATTTTAATATTTGGCTAAGTGAATAAACTTAAGTCGTTTGCTTTGGTGAAATTAACGATAAATAAAAGGGCAGAAAGCTTTTTTAATAGCTTCCTGCCTGTGTTTTAGTTGTTGTTGATGAAATTTTTAATTGCCTCAAAGCTTTTGTCTGAGATGTCGTGCTCGATTTTGCAGGCGTCCTCAGCGGCGGTTTCTTCGTCAACACCTAAATTTACAAAAAACTTAGTAAGGATTGTGTGACGCTCGTACATTTTCTCGGCAACTCGCTTGCCCTCATTAGTTAATGAAAGAAAGCCGTCGGCATCTGCCACAACGTAACCGCCCTGCTTTAAAAGTCCTACGGCACGGCTCACACTTGGCTTTGAGTAGCCCATGTACTCGCCTACGTCAATAGAGCGTACTGCCTTGCCTTTTTTAGAAAGTATGTGAATGGTTTCAAGGTACATTTCGCCTGATTCCTGTAAATGCATAAATTGTCCCTCCGCTTCGTATATATAGTATATCATATTTTTCGGGGATTTCAATAATAAATAAATCGCACAATAAAATTTATGCATTTTACCTTTATATATGTAAATCTTGCCGAAAAATGAGAAATTTTGGAAAAGTTGAGACCTCAAGTGTTGACAAAAGGTGGTTTTTTGTGTATTATATATTGCAGTTAGCGAAAGCTAACCTATTTTTTAAAAGGTTCGGTTACCTTAGGCTAACCGAAAGAGGAAGTATAAATATGAACACTTTAAAAGATGCAAAAATCGGCTATACCGTAAAAGTTGTTAAGGTTCATGGTGAAGGCCCTGTCAGACGAAGAATTATGGATATGGGCATTACCAAGGGCGTGGAAATTTATATCCGCAAGGTTGCTCCTTTAGGCGACCCCTTTGAGCTTAATGTAAGAGGCTACGCTTTGTCTCTTCGCAAGGCAGATGCCGAAATGATAGAAGTAGAATGATTATTCGAGGGACAAACGTCCCTTTGTTTTTCAAATCTTGGTTAGCTTAGGCTAATTTAAGAAAGAGAGGATAAGTATGCAAATCAGAATAGCCCTTGCAGGCAACCCGAATTCGGGCAAAACAACTTTATTTAACACCCTGACTGGTTCAAATCAGTATGTAGGCAACTGGCCCGGTGTTACGGTAGAAAAAAAGGAAGGCAAATTAAAAAAGCATGATGACGTTATAGTTACAGACCTTCCGGGTATTTATTCGCTGTCGCCCTATACTCTTGAGGAAGTAGTAGCCAGAAATTACCTTATTGATGAACGCCCCGATGCTATTCTTAACATAGTAGACGGTACAAATTTAGAGCGTAACCTTTATCTTACAACACAGCTTATGGAAATCGGTATTCCTGTAGTTGTTGCAATCAATATGATGGACGTTGTAAGAAGACAGGGAGACAAAATCGACACCGAGCTTTTAGGCAAAAGGCTTAAGTGCAAGGTGGTAGAAATTTCTGCACTTAAAGGTGAGGGTATAGAAGAAGCCGCTGAGCTTGCTATTACATATGCTAAAAACGGCAAGCCCATGCCTCGGCATATTTTTTCGGGTACGGTTGAGCATGCAATTGCACATATTGAAGAGGCGGCTGTACACAGCATGCCCGAGGAACAGC
>JAFTIP010000045.1 GCA_017456845.1 Ruminococcus sp. | reverse complement strand
TGGCGTATCTGCAAAGGATGAAAAGGTAACAGATGTGTTCAAGTCCTTTACAGCAGATGACTTTACCGATGGTTACATCGTTATCAAAAAGGGCAAAAAAGGTTTTCCACAAAGCCGTTTTGAAATAATTTAATATTTATTGAAAGGGTGTTCTAAGTGAAAAAGTTTTTCGAAGAATTCAAAGCCTTTATTTCTAAGGGCAGCGTAATCGACATGGCAGTCGGTGTTGTAATCGGTGCCGCTTTTCAGGGTATTATCAAGTCACTTGTTGACGACGTAATTATGCCTTTCATTTCCCTTATTACAGGCGGTATGGATTTTTCAAGCTGGTATGTTGTACTTGGCGAAATCCCCGAGGGCGTAGAGAATAACTTAACTGCTCTTAAAGAAGCAGGCGTGGCTACTTTCTGCTATGGTAACTTCATTTCTGCAGTTATCTACTTCCTTATCTTAGCTTTTGTTGTTTTCTTACTTGTTAAGGCTATTGCAGGCGTTAAGGGTCTTGTTCCCAAGAAGAAGGTTGAAGAACCTGCACCCACAACCAAAAAGTGCCCCTACTGCCTTAGTGAAATCGACATCAAGGCTACTCGTTGCCCCCACTGTACATCTGAAATTAAAGAGTAATTTATATTACATAGCAAAACCGCTGTTCTTTTTGAACAGCGGTTTTTGTTTAGAGATATTAACCAAATATCAAAGTGTAAATTTGGAACAAATATAGAATGTTAGAATTTTCTTAATTCTTACTGTGAGTTTTTCATATATATTACGTCTAATAAGTGAAAGGGTAAACCTAAACACAAAAAGGAGGCGTTATTATGACATTAAAAAAGATATTCGCATTCACAATGGCACTTCTGCTAATTGCAGGCTCAGTACTTTCGGTAAGTGCTGAAACCCCGCCATACAGCGAGAGTTTTAAGGATGAGGTGTGGATGCTCGATGCGCTGTCAGAGTATGCCGAGCAATATCCCAACTACAATGGATATACTTTTAACAGCGATATTCCTAAGGGTTATCATATGGAGTATAGACAGGTGCTTTCAGTAGGTGTTGGTATTTCTGCGAAAGCATCTGACCAATTCAGCTTTATGGAGTCACGCTACGGTCAGGGCATCGACACTACCTTTGAAGCACTTTATTACAAAGAAAACAGCTCCGATACCTACAGAGCTTTTGTTTATTACGGTTATACCACTGACGAGGTCTTACAGCAGCTTGAAAACGCAAAGAAGCTTGACAGGGTTGTGAAATTCGAAGAAGGAACCGCAAACGGATATCCTTACCTTGTTTGTGAATATGATTATCGCCGTACAGATTATTATCTGGCGGTAAACGAGTACCTTATTCACCTTATCACCTATGAGGATAAGGTAGAGGGTTTAATTCACAGTGTGGGATTTCATTATACCGATGTGCGTATTCCGGTAAAGATTAAGGATAATGCCGATTGGTTTGATAAAACAATAGAAAATGGCTATGTTATCGGAGATGTAAATGCCGATAAGGTTCTTAATATCCGTGACGCTACCGCTTTGCAGAAGTACGTTGCAAAATTTGGCAGGGTAGATAAGCTTATGGCAGACTTTAACGGCGACCTTGATATAAATGTTAAGGACGCAACAGATATTCAGAAAAAGCTTGCAGGATTAGATTACACCTGCCGTAGAGAAAAGTATCCTGTTACATTTGATTATAAAAATGTAACTGACATGAAGCTTATTGAAGCTACTATGGATAATTCAGGACCTCTTGCCTCGGACGCTTTGATTCAGAATTACGATACCCCTGATGTTGAAAGGTATACTACTGTAATTGATAACGTAGATGAGTTTAAAGCTTTCTTCGGAAAAACACTTGATAAATATGACGAAAAGTTTTTCGAAGAAAGTTCGTTAGTATATCTTTACAGATGGTACCTAACCAGTTCTATAAAATATGTCCCTGACGGATTGGCGATAAATGACGGAGTGCTTTATATCAGTGCTTTTTCGGGCAATCCCGACGGTGATTTGGTGGAATGTGCTTTTGGTAATTACAATATTTTCATTGAAGTGAATAAGACAGATATAGAAGGCATTAAGGGCGTTGTTGTATCTGAATATACAGTTGCATACGATGATTAAGAATAAAAGGCGGCTCCTGAGGGAGTCGCCTTAAGTTTTATCTGTTATTATTCAGTTTCTGCAAGTTTTGTCATAGCCTCATAGAAATCGGGAAAATCTTTCTTAAGCCTTGCAATTTTGCCGTCTTTGGTAATAAAGCAGTGCTCGCTTGAAGCTTCAATGCAAACTGTGCTGTCAGCCTTTTGCATAATATATCCGAATCTTATTTTAGCCGCCTTAACTTCCTCTACTGTTACGAAAATCTCAATTTCGTCGGGGTAGGTGGTGGTGGCCTTGTATTTACATTCTATTGAAACCACTGGAGAGATAATGCCCATTTCCTCAAGTTTTGCGTAGTCAAAGCCGTGACTCATAAGAAAATCAGTTCTTGCTTCTTCCATAAACCTTATGTAGTTAGAGTGATGGGTAATACCCATTTTGTCGGTTTCGTAGTATTTAACTTTGTGTTTGTAAGAGTACATTTTAACATCTCCTTCGGTGTTTATATTATATTACTTTAAAGAATAAATAGCAATAAATAAATCAGCCCTCCATATTAAATGGAAGGCTGAATTTGTTATAAGTTAAATGTAAGTTTTAAACCCACCGTTAACAGAAGTTCATTATTAAATGACCCTGTCCAAAGGTGGAAACACCCTCCCGTGGTTAACGGGTGAAATAGTTGACTGCAGACTCAAACATCTTGATGTCGTAGTTGCCGGGTACGTTCTTGTAGAGGAACTCGCCCTTTCTTTCAGAGTGGCCCATCTTACCGAATACTCTGCCGTCGGGAGAAGTAATACCCTCAATAGCATACATAGAATCGTTGGGGTTAAACTGAACGTCAGAAGTGGGATTACCCATGAGGTCAACGTACTGAGTAGCAATCTGGCCATTATCTGCAAGCTTCTTGATAAGCTCGTCGCTGGCAATGAATCTACCCTCACCGTGAGAAATAGGAACGTTAACAATGTCGCCAACTTCCATTCCTGCAAGCCATGGAGACTTGTTTGAAGCAATTCTTGTTCTTACAATCTTAGACTGGTGCCTTGCAATTGTGTTGAAGCCAAGTGTGGGGCAGGTGTCGTCAGTATCAATAATCTTACCGAAGGGAACTAAGCCTAACTTGATAAGAGCCTGGAAGCCGTTGCAGATACCGCACATTAAACCGTCGCGGTTCTCAAGAAGGTCTGTAACTGCATCCTTAACAGCAGCGTTTCTGAAGAATGCTGTGATGAATTTTGCAGAACCGTCAGGCTCGTCGCCGCCGCTAAAGCCGCCGGGGATGAAGATCATCTGAGCATCCTGAACTCTCTTTGCAAAGTACTCAACGCTTTCTGCGATGGCATTTGCTGTAAGGTTCTTAACAACTATAATCTCAGCCTCAGCACCAGCATCCATCATAGCCTTTGCACTGTCGTACTCACAGTTTGTGCCGGGGAATGCAGGAATAATTACCTTAGGCTTAGCTACTTTGATTGCAGGAGCAAGTTTAATATCTGTCTTGTATTCAAAAGCAGGAATGTCCTTCTTCTCGTGCTTGATGTTGCAGGAGTAAACGGACTCAAGCTTATCCTCAAAGAGCTTGTCAATCTCAGCAGTAGCAATAGTTTCAGCACCCTTTGTGAATGTGCCGTCATCAGTTACAAAACCGATTGTTTCGCCAAAGTCAGCGTCTGCGTCAACCTCTAAGAGGAAGGAAGCATAGTCATAGCCGAAGATAGCGTCGTTTGCAAGAGTATCTTCAAACTTAAAGCCGAAGGAGTTACCCATAGCCATCTTCATAACTGCCTCAGCAATACCGCCGAGTGTGGGAGTGTAAGCAGAGTAAACTTTGCCTGCTCTCATAAGCTCAGTTACCTTGTTGATAACTGCAAAGAGGGATTCTGTCTTGGGTAAGTGGTTCTCGTCCATTTCTGCAGAAAGCTTAACAACCTTGTTGCCTGCCTTCTTGAATTCGGGAGAAATAACATCCTTGGAGTCAGCAGTTGTAACAGCAAAGGAAACAAGAGTGGGGGGAACGTCTAAGTCCTCAAATGTACCGCTCATAGAGTCTTTACCGCCGATAGAGCCAATGCCAAGCTCTAACTGTGCCTCAAATGCACCAAGAAGTGCTGCCAAAGGCTTGCCCCAACGCTTGCCGTCTTTACCGGGACGCTCAAAGTATTCCTGGAATGTGAGGTAAACGTCAGTAATATCTGCACCGCTGGCAATAAGCTTGCAAACGGACTCAACAACTGCAAGATAAGCACCGTGATAGGGGCTCTTCTCAGCAATAAAGGGGTTGTAGCCCCAGCTCATAAGTGAGCAAGTGTTTGTGTGCTTCTTCTCAACGGGAATCTTGTGAGCCATAGCCTGAATAGGTGTGGTCTGGTTCTTACCGCCGAAGGGCATCAGAACTGTGCCTGCACCGATTGTAGAGTCGAATCTCTCAGAAAGACCGCGGCGTGAGCAGATGTTAAGGTCATCTGCGGTTTTCTTCATATTCTCAGTGAAGCTGCCTTCAATGTTCTTTTTGTAGCACTCAGGGGAAGCAGGAGTAATATCAATGTGCTTCTCAGCACCGTTGGAATTTAAGAAATCACGGCTGATATTAACGATATCCTTGCCGTTCCAGTTCATAACAAGTCTGGGTTCTTCTGTAACTTCAGCAACAACAGTTGCGTTAAGGTTCTCAGAAGCTGCAAGTGCGAGGAAGCCTTCAACATCCTTAGCCTCAACTACAACAGCCATTCTCTCCTGAGATTCGCTGATAGCAAGCTCTGTACCGTCCAAGCCGTCGTACTTCTTGGGAACGGAGTTCAGGTTAATCTTTAAGCCGTCTGCAAGCTCACCGATAGCAACGGAAACACCGCCCGCACCGAAGTCGTTGCAACGCTTAATCATCTGGCAAGCTTCTTTATTTCTGAAAAGACGCTGAAGCTTTCTTTCCTCAGGAGCGTTACCCTTCTGAACCTCTGCACCGCAAGTCTCAAGAGAGTCCATTGTGTGAGATTTGGAAGAACCTGTAGCACCGCCGCAACCGTCACGGCCTGTAGCACCGCCTAAGAGGATAACAACATCGCCTGCCTCGGGACGCTCACGTCTTACGTTCTCAGCAGGAGCAGCCGCAACAACAGCACCGATTTCCATTCTCTTAGCTGCGTAGCCGTCGTGATAAAGCTCGTCAACCATACCTGTTGCAAGACCAATCTGGTTACCATAGGAGGAGTAACCTGCAGCAGCAGTTGTAACAATCTTTCTCTGGGGAAGCTTACCTTTGATAGTTTCGCTAACGGGCTTTAAGGGGTTAGCACCGCCTGTAACACGCATAGCACCGTAAACATAGCTTCTGCCTGAGAGGGGATCACGGATAGCACCGCCGATACAAGTAGCGGCACCGCCGAAGGGCTCAATCTCTGTGGGGTGGTTGTGAGTTTCGTTCTTGAAGAGTAAGAGCCAAGGCTCCTTAACGCCATCAACCTCAACTTCAATCTTAACTGTGCAAGCGTTGATTTCTTCACTTTCGTCAAGCTTCTCAAGCTTGCCTGTAGCCTTTAAGTATCTTGCAGCAACAGTTGCAAGGTCCATAAGGCAAACGGGTTTGTGAGTGCGGTTTAATTCCTCACGAGTTTTCATATATCTGTCGTAAGCCTTCTGTAAGAGCTCGTCTTCAAAGCTTACGTTGTCGATGTTTGTAAGGAAGGTTGTGTGACGGCAGTGGTCAGACCAGTATGTATCAATCATTCTGATTTCTGTGATTGTGGGGTCTCTGTCTTCACTCTTAAAGTATGCCTGACAGAATGCGATGTCGTCATTGTCCATAGCAAGAGCGTACTTTTTAACAAAGTCTGCAAGACCTTCTGCATCTAAATTAATAAAGCCGTCTAAAGTTTCAACAGTTGTGGGAATGTCGTAAACTGTAGCAAGAGTCTCAGGCATTTCCATTGTTGCTTCTCTGGATTCAACAGGGTTGATTACGTGCTTTTTAATAGCAGCAAGCTCATCCTCAGTAACATCACCGCTTACAAGGTAAACCTTAGCGGCTTTTACTGTGGGTCTCTCTTTCTGAGAGATAATCTGGATGCACTGAGCGGCAGAGTCAGCTCTCTGGTCGAACTGACCGGGAAGGAACTCAACTGCAAAAGCTGTGTAGCCGTTTGTGTCTATATTATCATAGGTATCATCAAGCTGAGGCTCAGAGAAAACAGTTTTAACAGAGTAATCGAAAAGGTCTTTTTCAATATTTTCAACGTCATAGCGATTAATTACTCTGATTTCCTTAGCACTCTTAATGCCTAAAAGCTCGTTAACTTCGTGAAGCAGGTCGCGTGATTCATTTCTGAAAGCCTGCTTTTTTTCAACATAAATTCGATAAACCATTATTCTATCCCTTTCTGTGCCTGTAATGCTCTTTTGCCAATGTCTTTGCGGTAGAAAGCGTTGTCAAAATGAACCTTGCTTACCTTTTCGTAGGCGTTGTTGATTGCACAGCTCAGGCAAGAGCCTAAAGCTGTAACGCCAAGAACTCGACCGCCGCCTGTTAAAAGTTTGCCGTCAGCAAGCTTAGCGCCTGCCACGAAGATATCCTTCATAACATCATCTGAAGCGGTAATCTCAAAACCTGTTTCGTACTTTTGAGGATAGCCCTTTGATGCCATAACAACGCAAGCGGCACTCTCATTTGAAAACTCAACATCCATTTCAGAAAGTGTTGAGTTTGTAACAGCCTGCATAATTGTGAGAAGATCGGTTTTAAGTAAAGGTAAAACCACCTGAGTTTCAGGGTCGCCGAAACGGCAGTTAAACTCAATTACCTTAGGACCATCGGGTGTAAGCATAAGGCCGAAGTAAAGGCAACCTTTAAAGGTTCTGCCTTCAGCGTTCATTGCGTTCATTGTGGGAACGAAGATTTCCTTCATACAACGCTCTGCAATAGATTTTGTGTAGTAGGGGTTAGGAGCAACTGTGCCCATACCGCCTGTGTTAAGGCCTTTGTCGCCATCTAAAGCACGCTTGTGGTCCATGGATGAAATCATAGGAACCACTACCTTGCCGTCTGTGAAAGAAAGAACCGAAACCTCAGGTCCTGTAAGGAATTCTTCTATAACAATCTGGTCGCCACTCTTTCCGAAAACCTTGTCTTCCATCATATCCTTAACGGCTTTTTTGGCGTCTTCTCTTGTTTCGGCAATGATTACACCTTTGCCTAAAGCAAGACCGTCAGCCTTGATAACTGTGGGGATAGGAGCAGTTTCGAGATAATTAAGTGCAGACTGAATATCTGTGAATACTTCGTACTCAGCAGTTGGAATACCATACTTTTTGCAAAGGTTTTTGGAAAATACCTTTGAGCCCTCAATAATAGCAGCCTTAGCTTCAGGGCCAAAGCAGGGAATACCAAGTTCATTTAATCTGTCAACACAGCCAAGTACGAGGGGGTCATCAGGAGCAACTACTGCGTAGTCGATGGCGTTTGCCTTAGCAAATTCGCATATGCCGTCAAGGTCTGTAGCCTTGATGTCAACACACTCTGCATCAGCGGCAATGCCACCGTTACCGGGGAGAGCGTAGATTTTCTCAACGCTCTGATTCTCTTTAATCTTTTTGATGATGGCGTGCTCTCTGCCGCCGCCACCTACAACCATTATTTTCATCGTAATCCTCCGAAATTAGTGGTGGAAAAGTCTCATTCCTGTGAATGCCATTGCAATGTCGTACTTGTTGCAGCAGTCAATAACAAGGTCATCTCTGATAGAGCCGCCGGGCTGAGCAATGTAGCTTACGCCGCTTTTTCTTGCTCTCTCAATGTTATCATCAAAGGGGAAGAATGCGTCAGAACCAACAGAAACGCCTGTGATAGTCTTGAGGTAAGCGTCGATATCGTCCTGTGTAAGGGGCTCAGGCTGACGAGTGAAGTACTTCTGCCAGTTGCCGTCAGCACATACGTCTTCTTCGTTCTTGTTTATGTAGCCGTCGATAACGTTATCTCTCTGAGGTCTGCCGAGAGTCTCAATAAAGGGAAGGTTAAGAACCTTTTCACACTGACGGAGCTGCCATGTGTCAGCCTTGCCGCCTGCAAGACGTGTGCAGTGGATTCTTGACTGCTGACCTGCACCAACACCGATAGCCTGACCGTCAACAGCAAAGCATACGGAGTTTGACTGAGTGTACTTAAGTGTAATAAGAGAAATGATAAGGTCTCTTACTGCAGAATCGGGAAGGTGCTTGTTGTTTGTAACAAGGTTTGTGAGAAGCTCTTTGTTAATCTCAAAGTTGTTTCTGCCCTGCTCAAAAGTAATGCCGAATACCTGCTTCTTTTCCTGAACCTCGGGAACGTAGTCTTTATCAATCTGAACGATGTTGTAGTTGCCGTTTCTTTTACTCTTTAAAATCTCAAGAGCCTCAGGAGCATAGCCGGGAGCAATAACACCGTCGGAAACTTCACGCTGAATAAGTTTAGCAGTTGTTACGTCGCAAACATCAGAAAGTGCAATCCAGTCGCCGAAGGAGCACATTCTGTCGGTACCTCTTGCTCTTGCAAATGCAGTAGCAAGGGGAGAATCGTCAAGACCTTCAATGTCGTCTGTAAAAGTAGCTCTCTTAAGCTCTTTTGACATAGGAACTGCAATAGCAGCAGATGTGGGAGAAACGTGCTTGAAGGAAGTAGCAGCCTCAACGCCTAACTGTTCCTTGATTTCCTTAACTAACTGCCATGAATTGAAAGCATCAAGGAAGTTGATAAAACCGGGACGGCCACAGAGGATTTCAATAGGTAAATCCTTGCCGTTTTCCATAAAAATCTTAGCGGGCTTCTGGTTAGGGTTACAGCCGTATTTAAGCTCAAACTCTTTCATTTTTATATCTCCTTATACTTTCTCGAATTTATTAATCATTCTGTTCTCGATTTCGCCTGTCTTAAGGTCAACTGTGCGAACATAGAGAGAAATTTTGTTGTCAGCATCAAGTGCGTTCCAAAGCTCATTTGTGAAAGCGTCAATATCGTTGCCAATCTGAACTCTCTCAGGCTCGCCCTGGAATGTGGGAATAGGAGCACCGTCGCAAACATAAGTGTGGATAAAGTGACCAAGGCCCTTTAAAGCTGCGTAGCTGTAAGTAAATCTGTTGCAAGCAGTACCCTCAGCGTCTGCACTCTTTAAAATGCTCATCTGATATGTAAAGTCATCCTCCCCAAAAGTCATCATACCGCTTATACGGGGTGTGAAGTTAGGAGCATCAGGCTCAAACTCACGGCTCTCAAGAGCAGCAGAGAAAGTTTTGCCTTCCTTAAGACCATCGTAAACTGGGTCAGTCTGGTCACCGTTTGTAACGATAAGATTGTTTTCAAACTTTCTGATGGGGGAGTAGATGATAAGGCTGGGGTCTTCAACCTTTGAAGCGTCATAAGGGTGAATAATAACCTCGTCACCGTTTTCTACGAAAATTCTGTTACGGCTGTTGTTGCTTCTGCCCATAATAAAATAAGCAGTAAGAGCCTTTGTGCCGTCCTCTGTTTTGCCGATTACAATACCACGGCCAACATAGGAATTACCCTCAATAAGCTTTGCTATATTGTTAATCTTATAGATATCCATTTTATTTCCTCACTTATTCTTTATAATCTCAGCCGAAACCTTCTCAGCAGCTAAGGGAAGAATTTTCCACTCTGCTTCTTCCATTACACGTTTTTGCAAAGTTTCTGCTGTGTCATTATCTTTAATGTCAACGGCTTTCTGCATAATGATTTTGCCGCCATCGGGAATTTCGTTTACAAAGTGAACTGTTGCACCTGTTACCTTAACGCCGTATTCAAGTGCCATTTCGTGCACTTTAAGGCCGTAAGCACCTTTTCCGCAGAAAGAGGGGATAAGTGCCGGGTGAACATTAATAATTCTGTCGGGGTAGTCCTTGGTGAAGTCAGCACTGAGGATTGTCATAAAGCCGGCAAGGATAATAAGGTCAATCTCATTTTCCTTTAAAAGCTTTTTGATTTCAGCCTCGAAAGCTTCCTGAGAGCCAAGCTCCTTTTTTACGGCTACTGCAGTTTTAATTCCTGCATTCTCAGCTCTGGTAAGAGCGTAAGCGTCAGCTTTGCTGGAAATTACAAGCTTGATTTCGCCGCTTGTAAGGATGCCCTCCTGTTGAGCTTTGATTAAAGCACCTAAGTTTGTGCCGCCGCCCGACACTAAGCAAGCAATTTTTACCTTGCTCATAAAATCACCTTTTCGTCGCCCTCAATGATTTCACCGATTAAGTAAGCATCCTCACCGTTAGCTTTGAGAATCTCAAGAGCCTTTTCAGCATCTTTCTTGCTTACAACGATGCTCATACCAACGCCCATATTAAAGGTATTGAACATATCACGCTCGCTGATGTTACCAACCTTTTGGATAAGGTTAAAGATAGGAAGAACCTTAACAGCGTTTTTATCAATTTTAGCGCAGAAGCCGTCGGGGATAGAACGGGGAATGTTCTCATAGAAGCCGCCGCCTGTGATGTGGGAAATAGCCTTAATCTTAACTTCCTCTAAAAGTGCAAGCACGGGCTTAACGTAAATTCTTGTGGGAGTAAGAAGAGTTTCGCCTAAAGTTTTGTCGCCAAGCTCTTCGTAGGTTCTGTTGATGTCTGTGTTCTCAATGTCAAATACTTTTCTTACAAGAGAGAAGCCGTTGGAGTGAACACCTGTGGAGGGAAGAGCAATAATAACGTCGCCAGCCTCAACCTCAGAGTTATCAATCATTTTCTTTTTGTCAACAATACCAACTGCAAAACCTGCAAGGTCATAATCCTCTAAAGGCATCAGACCGGGATGCTCAGCAGTTTCGCCGCCGATAAGAGCCGCACCTGACTGAACACAACCCTCTGCAACACCGCCAACGATTTCTGCAATCTTCTCGGGGTAGTTCTTACCGCAAGCGATATAATCGAGGAAGAAGAGAGGCTTTGCACCTGTGCAGATAATATCGTTAACGCACATTGCTACTGCGTCAATACCGATAGTGTCGTGCTTGTCCATAAGAATAGCAAGCTTTACTTTAGTGCCGCAACCGTCTGTACCTGAAACAAGCACAGGCTCTTCCATACCCTTAGGAAGACCAAAGCAACCGCCGAAACCGCCAACATCATCAAGGCAACCTTCATTTCTGGTGCGTTTGATGTGCTCTTTCATAAGCTCAACGGATTTGTAACCTGCGGTAATATCTACGCCTGCTGCTGCGTAGCTTTCACTTCTTGAATTGTTCATTTCTTTTCCTCGTTTTCTTTCATTTTTGCAACTGAGATTTTATCCTCGTATCTGTACTTCTTTGTTTCTTTTGGAATCTCTGTGGGATAGATGTTATCAAAACAAGCTGTGCAAAAAGCGTCTTCGCCTGCTTCAATAGCAATTTTCTTAACGTTCTCAACACTTAAGAAACCAAGAGTATCAGCACCTACAATCTCACAGATTTCTTCTGTTGTGTGTTTGCAGGCAATAAGGTTTTCGCGTGAGTCAATGTCTGTGCCGTAGTAGCAGGGATTTAAGAACTTAGGAGCAGAGGAACGAAGGTGAATTTCTTTGGCACCTGCATTTCTTAAAAGTCTGATGATTCTTGCACAGGTTGTGCCTCGAACTATAGAGTCGTCGATAATAACAACCCTTTTATCCTTAACTGTATCTACAATGGGGTTAAGCTTGATTCTTACCTTATCCTCGCGAACACTCTGGCCGGGAGCAATAAAGGTTCTGCCAATGTATTTGTTTTTCAGGAAGCCTATGCCATAGGGGATACCTGACTCTTCAGCGTAGCCTATAGCGGCATCCAAGCCAGAATCGGGAACACCGATTACAACGTCAGCCTCAACGGGGAACTCTTTCGCAAGATACATACCTGCTCTTTTTCTTGCCTTATGAACGGAAACGCCGTCAATAACAGAATCAGGGCGTGCAAAATAAACGTATTCAAAAACACAGCTCTTCATAGGAGCTTCGCCTACGTGATCCTCAATTGTTCTGAGACCATTTTTGTCGATTACAATAATTTCGCCGGGCTTAACATCACGGATAAACTCAGCACCTGTTGCATCCAAAGCACAGCTTTCGGAAGTAACAACGTACTGACCTTCGTTGGTTTTGCCAAGGCAAAGAGGCTTAAGTCCGTGAGGGTCACGGCATGCAATAAGCTTTGAAGGAGACATTACAACCAGAGCATAAGCACCCTTAATGGAGTGCATAGCCTTGTTAACGGCTTCTTCAATAGAGCCGGTCTTAAGTCTTTCTTTAGTAATTACGTAAGAGATAACCTCAGCGTCAGAGGTTGTGTGGAAGAGGCAGCCATCCATTTCAAGCTCACATCTTAAATCATAAGCGTTGATGATATTGCCGTTGTAGGAAATTGCCATTCTGCCCTTGATGTGATTAACAACAATTGGCAATGCATTTGCTCTACCCTTGGTTTTTGCCGTGCCGTAGCGTACGTGGCCTACTGCAATATTACCTTCGCCTAACTTTTCAAGAACTTCTGCAGTAAACACATCGTTAACAAGTCCGTTGTCTCTTTTTGAATTAAAAAGACCGTCGTCGTTAACTACTATGCCGCAGCTTTCCTGGCCTCTGTGCTGTAAAGCGTACAGGCCATAGTAGGTACTTCTGGCAACGTCGGAATTTTCATTTCCGAAAATACCGAATACGCCACATTCTTCGTTGATTTTTCGCATAGAATTCACCCTCTTAAGTTTATCTGAACATTGCTGAAACTTCAGCATCCTTTTTAAGAACATTTTCAGTATCTGCCTTACGCTTTGCCATAAGACGCTCTGCCAAATCTTCGTCAGTAACTGCAATAATTTCGGCAGAAAGTAAAGCGGCATTAACTCCTCCGTCTATTCCTACTGTGGCTACAGGTATGCCGGGAGGCATCTGTACAGTGGACAGAAGTGCGTCAATGCCGTCAAGATTTTTGGATTTACAGGGAATGCCGATTACGGGCAGGGTTGTATTAGCTGCAATAACACCAGCAAGGTGTGCAGCCATGCCTGCGGCGGCAATAATTACCCCGAAGCCATTTGCTTTTGCATTTTTAGCGAAAGAAATTGCCTCTTCGGGAGTTCTGTGTGCGGAGTATACGTGCACCTCAAAAGGTACCTTTAAAAGCTCCAGCATATCGGTGGCTTTTCTGATTACGGGAAGGTCACTGTCGCTTCCCATGAGGATACCGACTTTTTTCATGTTTTCCTCCTTGGATATGAATGAAATTTACGCCGAAATCAAAGGGATTTTGGCGAATAAAAATACAACATAATTTTAACACAATAAAGCCGTATATGTCAATTTAATAAATATATAATTTTGCCTATAGGGGTTACTTAGTTATTGGTTAAAACGGCAATATATATATTATAAGTAAAATATACCTTTACAAAATCACCCCTAAAGTGCTATTATTTTTGTTCAGATACACTATTGACAAATTACTTTTTTATGATAATATATTAGCGTGCTAAAGCGAAATTCACGCTAAGAGGTGTTTTTTATGAATATTTTTGACGAAAATCATTCAAAATTACTGGTTAAGGCTATTCTTACCCTTGAAACCGAGGATGAGGTTAAGGCTTTTCTTGAGGATATCATGACTACCAAGGAGATTATCGACATAAGTCAGCGTCTCGGTGTGGCAAAAATGCTGAGAGAAAAGGAAGTATATAACAAAATTTCTAAAGATACAGGTGCTTCTTCTGCCACTATTAGCCGTGTTAACCGTTGTTGCCTTTACGGTGCAGGCGGCTATAAAACTGTGTTGGACAGATTAGAAGGCGTGGAGGAATAAAAATGCAGTATAAAAATGTTAAGCTTTCAAAGTTTGAAAGTGCTCTTTTTGATATGCGTATGCTTTTTGAGCAGTACGGCTACAGCCAGTACAAGGTCAGCAAATTCGAGGAGTACGACCTTTACGCAAAGAACAAATCTTTTCTTGTAAGCGACAACGTTCTTACCTATACCGATACCACGGGTCATCTTATGGCATTAAAGCCTGACGTTACCCTTTCTATTGTAAAAAATACTGTAAGCAGCAAAGGACTTCAGAAGCTTTATTATTCTGAGAATGTTTACCGTACGGCAGGTTCTTCTCAGGGCTTTAAAGAAATTATGCAAACAGGTCTTGAGTGTGTTGGCGAGGTTGACCTTTACTCTACAGCTGAGGTTTTAATGCTTGCCGCAAAAAGCCTTAAGGCAGTAAGCGAGGATTATATACTTGATATTTCTCATATGGGCTTTATTTCATCTCTTATTAGCGAGAACATTCCCCACGA
Organism: Ruminococcus sp.; assembly: GCA_017456845.1. Classification (GTDB taxonomy): domain Bacteria; phylum Bacillota; class Clostridia; order Oscillospirales; family Acutalibacteraceae; genus Ruminococcoides. Next base: position 15,944 of record JAFTIP010000045.1, on the reverse strand, counting down.
GTATACAAAAGAGCTTTTAGAACTTATTTCTCAGAAAAACTCCGCTCAGGCAGAAACACTCTTAACCGAAATCGGTGTTGCAGAGGATGTAAAGAAGGCTTTCTTAACTCTTACTTCTCTTTATATGCCTTTAAGTGAGGCTCTTGATAAAATTAAGCCTTTGGTTTTAAATGAGGCTATGGGTGAGGCTTTTGAAGAGCTTAAGGCACTTGAAAATCTTATGAAGCATTATGATATAGAAAATCTTTATCTTGATTTTTCTGTTATCAACGATATGCGTTACTATAACGGTATTATCTTTTCAGGCTACATCAAGGGAATTTCCGACAAGGTTCTTTCAGGTGGCAGATATGATAATCTCTTAAAGCGTATGAAAAAGGACGCAGGGGCAATCGGTTTTGCTTTTTATCTTGATACTTTAGAGCAGCTTGTTAACACAAGTGGAGAAAACGCTGTAGATATCGTTATTGTTTACGACGAAAATGTAGCTCCCGAGGCTGTTATAGATGCTATGGAAAAGGCAGTTATTGAGGGCAAAACAGCAAAAGCAGTAAAGTCTTCGGATGTCGATATAAACGCTAAGGAAACTATTGATTTAAGAGGGGAGCAGTAAAAATGAAAGATATGATTAATGTTGCCCTTCCCAAAGGAAGACTTGGCGAAAAAGTTTACGATATTTTTGAAAAATGCGGATATGAGTGCCCATCAATCAAAGAGAAAAACCGCAAGCTTATTTTCGAAAACGAAGAGATGGGCGTTCGTTATTTCTGGGTAAAGCCTTCTGATGTTGCAATTTACGTAGAGCGAGGTGCGGCTGATATCGGCGTTGCAGGCAAAGATATCCTTTTGGAGTATAACCCCGATGTTTATGAGCTTGCAGACCTTGGAATGGGTACATGCCGAATGGCAGTTGCAGGCAAAAAGGACTTCAGAGACGACCGCACAAGAACCTTGAAGGTTGCAACAAAGTTCCCCAATATCGCAAGAACTTACTACAATTCCATCAGCCGTGAAATTGATATTATAAAGCTTAACGGCTCCATCGAAATTGCCCCAATTTTAGGTCTTTCCGATGTTATTGTTGATATTGTTGAAACAGGCAAAACTTTAATTGAGAATGACCTCAAACCCTTTGAAACCATTGTTCCAATAAGTGCAAGACTTATTTCAAATAAAGTGAGCTTTAAATTCAAAAACGCACAGATTACAGAGCTTGCAAAGAAAATTTCAGAGTACTGTGCTGAGTAAAGCTGATAAAATACTAAAGGTGATAAAATGATTACTACATATAAATACGGCGAGGTTGAAAATTCTGAGATTTTCTCCCGAGCTTCTGACAGCTTCAACGTTGAGGATATTGTTACCGACATTATCGCAAACGTAAGAGCAAACGGCGATAAAGCAATTTTAGAATACTGCGAAAAATTTGATAAAGCAAAGCTTACTTCCTTGGAGGTAAGCGAGGAAGAAATAGAGGAAGCTTTTGAGCTTACAGGCAAAGAGCTTGTGGATATTATGACTGAAGCTGCCACTAACATCCGTGAATTTCACGAAAAACAGGTTAAATCAAGCTTCATTATTTCTGAACGCGAAGGCGTAATTATGGGTCAGAAGGTAACTGCTGTTGAAAAAGCAGGTATCTATGTTCCCGGCGGTACTGCGGCTTATCCTTCCTCAGTTCTTATGAATGCTATCCCTGCAAAAATCGCAGGAGTTGGTGAGATTATTATGGTTACTCCCCCCGGTGCAAATGGTAAGGTTAACCCCGATATTCTCACTGCTGCAAAGATTGCAGGCGTTGACAGAATCTTTAAAATCGGCGGTGCTCAGGCAGTTGCCGCTTTAGCTTACGGTACAGAGTCCGTACCTAAGGTTGACAAAATCACAGGCCCCGGTAACGCATTTGTTGCAGAGGCAAAGCGTCAGGTTTTCGGTCTTGTTTCTATTGATATGATTGCAGGTCCCTCTGAGATTTTGGTAGTTGCAGACGGTACAAACAGTGCTGAGGTTGTGGCTGCCGATATGCTTTCTCAGGCAGAGCACGATAAAAACGCTTCTGCAGTTCTGGTTACTGACAGTGAAGAGCTTGCAAAGGCAGTTTCAATTGAGCTTGAGCGTCAGATTGACCTTTTGCCAAGAAAGGAAATTGCCCGTACATCCATTGATAATAACGGCAAAATTATTATTGCAAATAACCTTCTTGAGGCTATTGATATTGCCAACGAAATTGCCCCTGAGCACCTTGAAATCTGCGTTGATAATCCTTTTGAATATCTCGATAAAATCAAGCACGCAGGTTCAATTTTTATGGGTAAGAACTGTCCTGAGGCTTTGGGCGACTACTTCGCAGGTCCTAACCACGTTCTTCCCACCAGCGGTACAGCACGCTTCTCAAGCCCTCTGTCCGTTGATGATTTTGTTAAGAAAACACAGTTTACCTATTTTTCTGAGGATGCCCTCAAAAAGGTAGGCGACAAGGTTGCGGTTTTTGCTGAGCGTGAGGGCCTTTCTGCCCACGCAAGAAGTGCAACAGTGCGTTTAAAATGATTCCGTAGAGTGAGCCAAGTATATCCGAACCAGCCTTAATCTTAGTATTTTCGCCGTTTTTGAACGTTTCGAACTTGTAAGGCGTCAGCCTTACTTCGTTCTCAGCCGCCCAAAACCGACTGAAACTACTTAAAATTAAGGTCGTAGAATTTTTGAGGTGAGGATTTTGACTCAATTTAGGCAAAAACGCAGTGAATCCTGACGGATTCACGAGTATTTTAACAACGAGTGAGTAAAAATTATCCCTCAAAAATCTGATTCAGATATACTTGACTCACTCTAGGGGCGGATATTATCTGCCCGCAATTTCACAGAAAGCCGTGATAATATGAGCAAATTTTTAAGCGATAAATATTCCTCGCTTTCTCCTTATGTTCCGGGAGAACAGCCAAAAGATATGAAGTACATAAAGCTTAATACCAACGAATCTCCTTTTCCTCCTTCTCAGGCGGTGCTTGACGCAGTAGCAGAAGAGGCACAGAAGCTTCAGCTTTATTCTGACCCTGACCTTACAGAGCTTTTAAAAACTCTTTCGGAAGTTTACAATGTGGATACCAAAAATGTAATTGCCACCAATGGTTCTGACGAGGTTCTGAATTTTGCATTTATGGCATATACCGACAAATCACACCCTGCTGTATTTCCCAATATTACTTACGGCTTTTATTCTGTATTCGCAAAGCTTCATAATAGTCCTTATATTGAAATTCCCCTTAAAGAGGACTTCAGCATTGACTACAAGGACTATCTTAACTTAAATAAAACAATTTTCATTGCAAATCCCAATGCTCCCACAGGTTTAACCCTGAGCCTTGACGAAATCCGTGAGATTCTGAAGACAAACCCTGAGAGCGTAGTAGTAATTGACGAAGCTTATGTTGACTTTGGCGGTGAAAGTGCCGTTCCTCTTATCAAAGAATTTGATAATTTGCTTGTAACGGGAACTTTCTCAAAATCACGTTCCTTGGCAGGTGCAAGACTGGGCTTTGGCTTTGCAAGCGAAAAGATAATTGAGGATTTAAACACAATCCGATTTTCCACTAACCCTTATAACGTCAACCGTATGACTTTGGCGGCAGGTGTTGCATCTTTAAAAGATGATGGTTATAATAAAAAGAATGCCGAAAAAATAATAAACACAAGAGCAAGAGTTAAAGCAGAGCTTGAAAGTTTAGGCTTTTATTGCCTTGATTCAAAGACAAACTTCCTCTTTGCAAAAAAAGACGGCATAAGCGGAAAAGCACTATACCTTGGACTTAAAGAAAAAGGTGTTTTAGTCCGCCATTTTGATAAAGAAATTATCGGTGATTTTCTTAGAATTACCATCGGCACTGATGAGCAGATGGATATTTTCTTAAGTAAACTTAAGGAGTTATTATGAGAGAATATAGCGTTAGCAGAAAAACTGCTGAAACAGATATAAACTTAACATTAAACCTTGACGGTACAGGTAAAAGCACAGTTAACACGGGCTGTGGTTTTTTGGACCATATGCTTACGCTTTTTGCAAGCCATGGCAGGTTTGACCTTGACGTTACCTGCAAGGGCGATACATATGTTGACGACCACCACACAGTTGAAGATGTGGGTATCGCTTTAGGTCAGGCTTTCGAAAATGCCCTTGGCGATAAGCGTGGTATCACACGTTACGGCAATATTGTTCTTCCTATGGATGAAGCCTTAATCCTATGTGCTGTTGATATTTCAGGCAGAGATGTGCTTTCTTTTAAGGCTGATATTCCTGCAGCAAAAGTCGGCACTTTTGATACCGAGCTTACCAAGGAGTTTTTCCTTGCTTTTGTCAGAAACTGCAGAATGGCTTTACACATTCAGCAACTTGAGGGTGAAAATTCTCACCAGATTATTGAGGGTATGTTCAAGGCTTTCGGCAGAGTAATGAGAAGTGCCGTAAGTATTGATGCAAAGTTTTCCAACGAAGTACCTTCCACAAAAGGTGTTTTATAAGAAACAGGTGATATAAATGATAGCTATAGTTGACTATGGTGTTGGCAATCTTTTTTCTTTAAGCTCTTCCTTAAAGCTTATAGGTGCCAATGCAGTTGTAACAAATGACGTAGAGCTTATCCGCAAGGCGGATAAAATTATTCTTCCCGGTGTAGGTGCTTTTGCCGATGCCGCCAAAAAGCTTGTTGATACAGGTCTGGGTCAGGTTGTAATTGACGAAGCCGAAAAAGGCAAGCCTTTAATGGGCATTTGCCTTGGTATGCAGCTTTTATTTGAAAGAAGTTTCGAGTACGGTGTTCACGAGGGCTTAGGTCTTATTAAAGGCAGTGTTGAGCCTATTTCTGATTTTGTAGCCAGAAAGTATAAAATTCCTCATATAGGTTGGAATGCCCTTACCTTCAAGGGTAAAGAAAAGGACAGAATTTTCAAATATATTGACGAGGGCGACTTTGTTTATTTCGTTCATTCCTTCTGCGGCACAGGCTGTGATGATTTTCTTATTGCCACCACCGAGTATGGTGCCGAAATTACAGCGGCAGTGGCAAACGGCAATGTATACGGAATGCAGTTCCATCCCGAAAAAAGCGGTAGTGTGGGTATGAAAATTCTCAAAGCATTCTGCGAGTTATAAGGTGATTTTATGTATTTATTTCCTGCAATAGATTTAATCGGCGGTCAGGCTGTTCGCCTTGTTAAGGGCGATTATGCTCAGAAGACCGTGTACAGTTCAAGCCCTGTTGAGGTTGCAAAAAGCTTTTATGAGGCTGGTGCAGAATTCTTGCACGTAGTAGATCTTGACGGTGCAAAAAGCGGCAATACAGACAATATTTCTGTAATTGCCGATATTATTAAAGAAAGCGGCCTTAAGGTAGAGGTTGGCGGCGGTATCAGAAGCGAAGAAGTTATTAAGAAGTACATCGACGCCGGAGTTTACCGTGTGATTCTTGGCACGGTTGCCGTGGAAAATCCTGATTTCTGCCGTGAAATGACCGCAAAATACGGTGAAAAAATTGCCGTTGGCGTAGATATAAAAGACGGTTTTGTTGCCATTAAAGGCTGGACAGAAACTGCCGATAAAACCTGCTTTGACTTCTGCAAGGAGTTAGAGGAAATGGGTGTTAAAACAGTTATCTGCACCGATATTTCTAAGGACGGTTTGCTTAAGGGCACAAATCTTGAGCTTTATCGGGAGCTTCAGGGTAAATTCAATATAGACTTTACAGCTTCAGGTGGTGTGACTTCCCTTGATGATGTAAAAGCCTTAATGGAAATCGGTGTTTACGGTGCTATTTTAGGCAAAGCTCTTTACACAGGCAACATTGACCTTAAAGAGGCTGTAGCCTTAACAAAGGAGGCAAAGTAAATGATAACAAAAAGAATTATTCCTTGTCTTGACGTTAAGGACGGCAGAGTTGTTAAGGGCGTAAATTTCCTTGATTTAGCCGATGTTTCTTCCCCTGTTAAGCTTGCAAAATATTATTCTGAAAGCGGTGCCGATGAGCTGGTTTTTTACGATATTACAGCGTCAGCTGAGGGTAGAGCACTCTTTACAGATATTTTAACCGAGGTTGCTTCCACAATCTTCATTCCCATGACAGTTGGCGGAGGTATCAACACTGTTGCTGATTTTGACAGGGTGCTTAAGTGCGGTGCAGACAAGGTTTCTGTAAATTCAGGTGCAATCCGCAATCCGGAGCTTATCCGCGAGGCTGCAAAGCTTTACGGCGACCAGTGTGTTGTGCTTTCTGTTGACGTTAAGCGTGTGGACGGCGAGTTCAGAGTATTTGCCAAAGGCGGCAGAGAAGACACAGGTATGGAAGCTATCAGTTGGATTAAAAAGTGCGTTTCCATGGGTGCAGGTGAGGTTGTTGTAAACTCAATTGACACCGATGGTGTTAAGGGCGGCTTTGATATTGAGCTGCTTGAGATTGTTACAAATGCTGTAAATGTTCCTATTATTGCTTCAGGCGGTGCAGGCTCTAAGCAGGATTTTGTAGACCTTTTTAAGGCTATTCCTACAATAGATGCGGGCCTTGCTGCTTCAGTTTTCCATTTTGGTGAAATTAAAATCAACGACCTTAAAAATGAACTTAAGAAAAACGACATTAATGTTAGACTGTGAGTGTGTAAAAATGGTAGATATTAAAGATTTAAAATTTGACGATAAGGGTCTTATCCCTGCGATAATTGTAGATGCAGTTACCAAGAAGGTGCTTACCCTTGCATATATGAACGAAGAAAGCTTAGCTATCAGCTTAAGGGAGCGTAAAACCTGTTTCTGGAGTCGTAGCCGTCAGGAACTCTGGCTCAAGGGTGAAACCAGCGGTAACTACCAGCATATTGTCAGCATTACTGCCGATTGCGACAGAGATGCCCTTGTGGTAGTTGTTGAGAAGGATGGCCCTGCTTGCCATAAAGGTACAGATTCTTGCTTTACAGAGCCTCTTTTCATCAGCGATGAGCTTACAGAGTTCTCTTATGAGGGCCTTATGACAATGCTTGAGGGCAGAAAGATTGAGAAGAAAGAAGGTTCATACACAACCTATCTTTTCGAAAAGGGTCTTGATAAGATTCTCAAAAAGGTTGGCGAGGAGTGCACCGAGGTTATCATCGCCGCTAAAGCCGACGATAAGAAAGAAACAATCTACGAAATTGCTGACCTTGCTTACCATGTAATGGTTCTTATGCTTGAGATGGGTATTTCTCTTGAGGATATCCACAATGAGCTTAAGGGCAGACACGTAATTGACCACAAGGTTAAGCAGGAAAAGATGACTTCATAATGAGCCTTAAACCTTTTGACTTTCACACTCATTCTACATTTTGCGATGGCAAAAACACCTTGGAAGAAATGGTACTTGCAGCAATAGACAAGGGCTTTTCCTCCTTGGGCTTTTCGGGGCACAGCTTTACTTCAATTGACCTTGATTACTGCATAAAGGATGAAAAAGCATACGCCGACGAATGCAGACGTCTGCAAGAAAAATATAAGGATAAAATTGAGCTCTTATGTGGCATTGAACGTGATTTTTATGCCGATAATCAGTATCCCGATTTAGATTACATAATCGGTTCTGTCCATTATGTAAAGGCAGGGGAGCAGTACATCGCCGTTGACCTTTTTGACGGTCAGCTTGAAGCTGTAAATAAGTATTTCGGCGGTGATTACCTGCAGTTTGCCGAAAGCTATTTTGAGAATGTGGCAAAGCTTCCCTTGGTTCACAAAACAGATATAATCGGTCATTTTGATTTAATCAAAGTCTTTAACGCCGATGGAAAGCTCTTTGATGAAAACTGTGAGCGTTATAAAAAAGCCGCCATAAAAGCTGTTGATGAGCTTCTTAAGTACGACGTGCTTTTTGAGATTAATACAGGTGCGATTTTCAGAGGCAGACGGCAGGAGCCGTACCCTTCGGAGTTTATTCTTAAACACATAGCCTCAAAGGGAGGTAGGGTTATATTAAGCGGCGACAGCCACGAAACCAAAGCTTTAGCATTCAGATTCACAGAGTCTTTGGAGCTTGCAAAAAAATGCGGTTTTAAAAGCATTTACACAATTACAAAAGACGGAAAAAAAGAGCTTGAGATTTAAGTTTCTCAAGCTCTTTTAGTTTTATTTTTCTGTAAGTATCATATCGGGGGAGTGGTTTGTGTTAAGGTCAAGTTCTATATCCCTCAAGCTCTCAAAAGCGGTTACAGCACCATTCTGATAACTCCCTTCAGACAGAATATTACCTGTATACATGCAGTTGTCATAACTGAAAGTAGCGTTGTTGCCGCAATGAACAATAATATTTTCGTAGTAAGCTACAAGGTAAACAGTTTTGCTGTTGCCCTCTACAAGCTCCCACGTTGCACTGTAAACATCATACATCAGGTTCTCTTTCTCACCGTCAGACAGCAGATAGAATTTTTCATGCTTTAGATTTGTAAACTGAGGTTTATCCTTGATGGCCATGCCGATAAGCTGTTCTGACTTTTGGTTTATAAGCTTTTCTGCGTTTTCGTCTATATCATCAAGGTCTGTAAGAAAACGTTCCAATCCCGTAACTGTATATTCCTTGTATTTTACACTATGTCTGCAAGGGGAGCTTAAGTCGTTTGTTGAAATTGAGATGACGTCGTTTTCGCTGAGATAATAGGTTTGTGAAAGTTTTAAGTTTAAATCGTCAAGGTTTTGTATTTTGCTGTCTGACTTTATAAGCTCAACGGTAGCTTTGCCTTCGCCGTCAACTCCCTCGAAATTTACATCTATGTATTCAAAGGGGTTTATGGTAGGTCTGAAAACATAGGGGCCCGCTATACAGCTTGCGGGAATAAGAATAATACCTGCAACAAAAAGCAAGGCAATTATTTTAGATACAGTCAGATGCTTATTTTCCATACGTTTTCTTTTTTCGTAATGCTCATGCTGTGCATCGAGCTCAGCCTTACGCTTGGCATAGGCAACCTTCTCTTCCTGTTCTTTATCAGGCAGAACCACAATGTTACCGCAATATTCGCAGTGCATTTCTTTTCGGTCTTCGCTTAAAGTCATCATACCGCCGCAACGGTCACATGCTAAATCATATTTTGGATCCATTTCATACCCTCCTTAGAACAATGTGAGTATTTTAACATTTTCTTTAAACTAAGTCAATGTCATAAAAAAATCCCCACCAAGCACTCAGCTTAGTGGGGAAAAGCTATTTACCAGTTTCTGTTGGCTCTTGCCTTAATACGTTCGTATCTGGCTTTTTTCTTCTTCTTTTCGTTAGAGTAAACAAACCAGAAAGCACCGCTCATAAAGGCAATCATAACTAAAAGCCAAATCATAAATGAGCCCGAACGGGATGAACTTTTGTCAGCGTCAACGCTTTCAAACTCAATGCCCTCAAGTGCCTTTGCGGCAAGCTCGGCAGATTTTAGGGTAACCTCTTCGCAGGCAGATGATGCGGCTGTGTTTTCCTTTGCGGGTTCTGTCGAAGCTGTAGCATCTGTGGGAGCAGTAGAGTCCTCTTTATCTGCTTTTTCAGGGGGAGTAAGGGTTTCGGTATCGTTTAAGTCTTCAACGTTGGGGTTTTCCAAAGCTGAAGAGCTGAAAATTGCGGCATATGTAAGCTCATCAACCTTACCTGTAGGCTCTAAGCCGTTCTGAGTCTGGAAGTCTGCAACAGCACTTTCGGTCATATCGCCGAAGTAACCTGTGGCGTCATCGTTAAAGTAGCCAAGCTCTGCAAGCTCAGACTGAATCTCATAGATGCTGTCATCAAAGTCACCGTTGGAGAAAGTGTTTTCTTCTTCTGCCTCTGTTTCTTCAATTGTAGGCTCGGTTTCTTCAACCTCTTCTTCATTTGAGGCATAGGGAGCATCTGAGGACATTAAAAGCTCAATTTCGGTAGGTCCTGCTATACCGTCGGCATAAAGACCAGCGGCAATCTGGAACTCCATATATGCTGCTTCGGTAAGAGAGCCGTAGTAGCCTGTAATGTCGTCGTTGTAGAAGCCTAACTCTTTAAGTCTCTGCTGAATTGTAGAAACTCTTTCGTCTGTGCTTCCAAGCTTGATGTATTCGCTTTCGGTATTTTCAAATTCTTCCTCTGCTTCGTAATCTGAGGGTGTGTCAGCAATTGCACCCGTATCTCCCGGGGCAGAGCTGGAAACACCGTTTTCATCAAGATAATATTCAATACCGTCTACAGTTATATAAGTATCTGTTAAGTATTCGCCGTTTTCGTAGTAATAGTAGTCGCCGCCGAAATACTCCCAGCCTGTGTCGGGGTAGGAGATAGTCTCATGCTTAAACCACATTGACCAGTTTTTGCTGTAAACTGATTCGTAACAAATGCCGTAATCTTCACTTCTGGCATCAACTGCCATACCGCCGCCAACGTAAACGCCAACGTGGCCCGGCTGATAAAGACCTAAGCCATGGATGTTAGGCACACCATCGGATACATAACCTGAATCCTGACAGTAATCAATCATTGCACAGCGGTCACCGCCTGCGTACATATAAATAAGACCTGAGCAGTCAACCGCACCTTCTGAAGCACAGCCGTAAACGTAAGACCAACCGCTGTAGTAAGCGTTTAGTACGTGCTCAGAAAGCCCAATACCTGTTCCTGCAGCTGAAAAGGATGTACCCGAAGCTACAGAAATTGTCAGAATCACCGCCAGTATAAGAAACAGAGCCAAAGCTCTTTTGATTTTTAACATATAGACCTCCGTGAATTTGCAGTAAATACTGCGTGCCAATGGGATTAAAGGAAATCGAAAATTACAAACTCGATAACCTTTGTTACAACTTTGTAATCATTATAGCACAGTAGCTTGACTCTTGCAACCCCTAAATGTTAAATTTTTATTAAAATACATAAATATAGCCTCTAAAACCATTGTAAATACAATATATATTAGTTGGTAATTACATCAAAAAATTACAAATATGATAAAATTTAGGCTGATTTTCATTTTTTATATTTGTTTTAATAAAAAAATCATAAATTAACCACCGGCTTTTACGGTTTTAAAAAATAAAACCTTGAAAAATCGAAAAATCATTGACAATGCAGAAATCTTATGTTAGAATACAACTTGTCCTAAACGGAGAGATGTCCGAGCGGTTTAAGGAGCTAGTCTTGAAAACTAGTGATACCGAAAGGTACCAAGGGTTCGAATCCCTTTCTCTCCGCCAATTTAAATATTACTTTTTAAGTTCACTATATACGGAGGATTACTCAAGTGGTGAAGAGGCTCCCCTGCTAAGGGAGTAGGTCGGGTAACCGGCGCGAGAGTTCGAATCTCTTGTCCTCCGCCAAATAAAACCGATACGCTTTGCGTGTCGGTTTTATTTTTTAGTAAGGCTTAATTCGAACTTTAGCGCCGACGGCGCGGGCTTTGAGCCCGAACGCTGCCGGTGGCAGATACAGAGAGGGCGAAAAGGCGCAGCGGTCAAAATCTGAAGCGACGAATGGAGCAACCACAGATTTTGGGCACCGCAAGAGGGGAATCTCTTGTCCTCCGCCAAGTAAAACCCATACGCTTTTGCGTATGGGTTTTACTTTTTGCCTAAACTTTTCATAAGAATACTTACAATGGTTATTTTTCACAAAACCCTCAAAAATCCATAATGATAAAATCAAACAGAAATTATATATTAGTTGTGTAATTTATAGGAGGAACAGATATGTATATTTTTAAGAATGCGCTCAGGTGTATATCCAGAGCAAAGGGAAGAAATATTCTGCTTGGTATTATTGCTTTAATTGTAGCAATATCCTGCTGTGTCGGACTTTCTATCCGTCAGGCGGCAGAAAGTACACGTAAGGAAACGGCCGAAAGCTTAACTGTAACTGCAACTATTTCTTTTGACAGACAAGCTAAGATGGAGCAGTTAGATGCAGGTAGAGGTCAGGACAGAGGTGAAGGCTTTAATGGCGGCTTTGACAAAGAGCAGTTTAAGGGTGTGATGGGTGAGTCGTCATCTCTAACCATCGAAGAGTACAAAACCTACGCTTTGGCACAGTCGGTACAGGAGTTTTATTATACTCTTTCGGCTTCTTTGAACGGTAGTGAAAATCTACTGCCCGTAAGTAACAGTACTTCTTCAAACGTAACTGATACTGAAGATGCCGAAAGCGATGAAAGCGTTTCTGAATTTTCAGACTTCGGCGGATTCTCGGGCGGTATGCCTGATATGGGCGGCGGTATGAACCGACTTTTCGGTGCTCAGAGCGATTTTTCCGTAGTTGGCTACAGTTCTGATTCTTCAATGGTTGACTTTACTTCAGGCGTTGCAACCATAGAAGAAGGCGTAATGTTTGACGAAGGAACAGAGGAATTAAATTGCGTTATTTCCAAAGAGCTTGCTACTTATAACGACATAACGGTAGGGGATGTAATTACCTTTACAAACCCTAATAGCGAAGACGAAATATATGAGCTTACAGTTGTAGGCATCTATTCAAACTCTGAGGCTAACAGCTCAAGCTTTTCTATGATGGGTTCAACTTCCTCTGACCCTGCAAACGCAGTGTATATGAGTGCGGCGGCTCTTTCAAAGATTACAGAGCTTTCAGAAGAAGCTGCAGTTATTCAGACAGACGACAGAACAGGCATGGAGTTTAGCTCTGCCGTTACATCAACAGTTAACGCAACCTATGTTTTAGGTGATGTTGATGCTTACTATGCATTTGAAGAAGAAGTAAGAGAATTAGGCCTTTCCGAGGATTACACAGTTAGCTCCACAGATCTTAATCAGTATGAGTCAAGTTTGCTTCCTCTGGAAACCTTAAGCACAATGGCAGGCTGGTTTTTATTGGTTGTACTTTTAATTGGTGCAGTGGTACTTGTTGTGCTAAATATCTTCAATATTCGCGAGCGAAAATATGAAATTGGTGTACTTACTGCTATGGGTATGAAGAAGTTTAAGGTAGCTTTACAGTTCTTAACCGAGATTTTTGTTATCACAATTGTTGCAGTAATCATAGGTGCAGTTGTAGGCGGTGTTGTTTCGGTTCCTGTAAGTAATGCCTTGCTTCAGAATCAGATAGAGGCTCAATCAAATCAGTCAAATAGATTGGAAGAAAGCTTCGGCAGACCTCAGATGGGCGGTATGAATAAGCCCGAGGGTATGGAGGCTCCAGATAATATGCCCGCAGGAGATTTTGGCGGTGGATTTAAGGGCGGCTTTAATCAGATATTCGGCGAAGAAGGCTTTGCCACCGAGTATGTAACCGAAATTAATTCTGCAATGAATATTACGGTTGTATTCCAGCTTTTAGGCATAGCAGTACTGCTTACCCTTATTGCAGGTGCGGCATCAATGCTCTTTATTATGAGCTACGACCCCCTCAAGATTTTAGCTAACAGAGACTAAGAAAGGAGATAGCGAAATGTCAATATTAGAATTAAAGAATATTTGTTTTTCTTATGATGAAAAGCCCGTGCTACAGGATGTTTCTTACTCCTTTGAGCAGGGAAGAATGTACTGTATTACAGGTAAATCAGGCGCAGGCAAAACCACACTTTTATCTGTGCTTTCAGGCTTGGCAGCTCCTACAAGCGGCAAGATTTTGTACGAAGGCGAAGATATTGAAAAGCTTGACAAATATAAGTTCCGCAGTAAGTATATCGGCGTAATTTTCCAGAGCTTTAATCTTATTACAAAATTCACTTCACTTGAAAATGTTGTTCTTTCAATGGATATCGCAGGAGTAAAGGGTGTGAATAAAAAAGAAAAAGCCCTTGAGCTTTTAGAAAGCGTAGGCCTTGATGATGATGAAGCAAACCGCAGGGTTCTGCTTCTTTCAGGCGGTCAGCAGCAGCGAGTGGCAATTGCCCGTGCACTTTCCTATGACCCTCAGATAATACTTGCTGACGAGCCTACAGGCAACCTTGACGAAGAAACTCAGGATGAAATTATGGCAATTTTCCGCGAGCTAACACTGCAAGGCAAATGCGTAATCCTTGTAAGTCACTCCCCCAAGGTAGCCTCAATGTGTGACGAGTGCTACGACCTTAAGCGTATCGTACCTCAGAAAAGGTCAGCACGTCTGACCCAGAAGCCACAGCCTAAAGTTCAGCCCAAGGCTCAGCCTGCACAAACACCCCCTAAGAAATCTTATCCCGACTATCCCCAAGGCGAAAGCACTATTTTTTAATTTTTTATAGAAACTCCTTTTCACAGAAAATCCGAGACGAAATTATCGTCTCGGATTTTTCTGTATCTTACCTTTGTTTTCGGTTGTAAAGAACATCATTATCATTCCTAAAAAAGATATTACTGTTGTAACAATAAGCGTTTTTTCTACGCCTACGGCGTCTATCATAGCTCCGCCTGTAAGGTGAGCAATAAGACAGCCTATGGTATTTGCTGCTGATATGTAAGCTTGTCCTTTAACTGTGTCTTTGTCGCTTACAACCTCGCCTGCGTAGTAAACCGAGCAGACTGTATACAGTCCGTAACCTGCTATCTGGCATAGCTGAGCGATGTAAAGTCCCCATATTCCCGGAATAACAAAAGTCAGCAAAACTCTTAAAACAAAAAACACTCCTGAGATTCTCATATAGGTACTGCTCTTTGCTATTTTTAAAAGCTTTGTAAAAAACACAATTGTGGGGATTTCAATAAGAGTTGAGAGCATTAAAACCGAGCCCTGAGCATTGGCGTCTCCCTTAAAAACTGCAATCTGATACATGCAGTTTCCCAGTATATTATGCCCAACCATAATTATTGCCACGGCAAACAAAAGGGCGGTGAACTTTTTGTTTCGCTTAAAAAAGTCGGTTATATTTGACGCTTTCTCTTTTTTGGTAACAGCATCTGCACCCTTTGGGAAAAGTAAAATTGCACCTATGGCTGTTAGGCAGAAAATTATTGCGAAAAAGGGAATAGCCGACTCTGAAAAAACTTCGATAAGTTTATTTGTACCCCAAGCGGTTACACCGAATACAAAGGCTCCCACGCCGCGAGCTACACCAAAGTTTACCTTAAAGCCTGATTTTATAGCCACCATTCCCATAGCGTTTATAAAAGCAGGATAAATAACCACACCTACATATGCCAATGCGTAAACGGTTGCTACCGCCCAAAGGCTTCTGATAAAGGGCATAACAGCCGAGCACACAAGCATAAGAAGTGAGAGTATAAGCAAAACACCCTTAAGTTTAATTTTTCGCTTATCTATTATTGATGTCAGCAGAGGCTGTAATACGAAAGCCACGGCTGTGGCTATGGCTAAAAGCACACCTGTAACGGTACTTGAAAGCCCCTGAGATAAAAGGTATCTGTTTGCATAGGAGTAAAGCACTCCGTAAATTCCCCACAGAGCAACCTGCAGAGCTATATAAAGTAAATTAGCTTTTTTCAAAATAAAACTCCTGTCTGTATTTCTTTCAGTATACTATCATAGATAGAGCGTTGTTTCAAGTAAAAGAATAACAGCCGAGGTTAGTCGGCTGTTTAAATTTATGTTTATCAGGTATTACTTCTCAGCGGTCTCACCTATGGGGTGAATTACATCGTAGCCCGCAAGATATTTCTGAATCAGAGTTGCATCCTTGACGCTGAGCTTGTCTGAGTCGATTATCATAGCAGCAAGAATTCCTGTTTCTGAAAGGGATTCTATTTTTGCCAGATGCTTCTGGATTGCAGTAGCATCTTTAATATTAATCTTACCATCTTCATTTGCATCGCCTACAAGGTAGTGTCCGGGAACAGGGGTAATTACATCAAGAGGTGCGAAAGCTTCAAAATCCAAAAAATATAAATTATAGCCTTCAAGATTCTTTTTGCTGTCGTATACAGCCTCAAGAGAATACTCTGTATAACCATAATCTGTTTTTATGCGGCCTGATACATCTCTGTCGCTTACCGCGATGTCGTGACCTTGAACGTCAAACTCAAAGGTTTCTTTCTCGCCGTTTTCATATGTAACATCAACTATGGT